>JAXHTS010000064.1 GCA_034190085.1 Spirochaetota bacterium | reverse complement strand
TCTGGCGACCAGAATGCGAACTGAGGATATGCTGCCAATAGCTGAACAGATGGATGGGGTAGGATTCTGGGCCATGGAGGTATGGGGCGGTGCAACATTCGACACAATGCACAGGTTCTTAGCTGAAGATCCATTTGAACGAATAGGAAGGCTGAAAAAATATATTAAGAAAACCCCATTCTCTATGCTTCTAAGAGGACAAAATCTAATTGGATACAGAAACTATGCTGATGATGTGGTAAGGCTCTTTGTGGATAAGAGTTGTGAGGCAGGTATAGATATCTTCAGGGTCTTTGATGCACTCAATGATTTTAGAAATTTTGAAACCTGTATTGAGAGGATTAAGGCTAACGGAAAGCATTTTCAAGGCGCAATCTGCTATTCACTGACTGAAAGGCGCATGGGCGGAGATGTCTTTAATCTGGAATACTATTTAAAAAAGGCGGCAGAGATTGAGGCTATGGGGGCTGATTCCATATGCATCAAAGACATGGCCGGGATAATCGCCCCCTATGATGCATATCTTTTGATATCGGAATTAAAAAAGAATATTAAGATACCCCTGCAGTTGCATACTCACTATACAAGCGGCATGGCCTCTATGACCTACCTTAAGGCTATTGAAGCTGGTGTGGACGTTGTGGACACATGTTTGGCTCCCTTTGCCCTGAGAACATCTCAGCCCGCTGCGGAGCCGATTATCGCTACGCTGATTGGCACAGAACGCGATACGAAGCTCGATTTTACAAAGCTTCTTGAACTTGGATCATATTTAGAGAGTATCGCTCCAAAATACCGCGATTATCTTGCTACTAATAGAATGAGTGTCATCGATACGGCTGTATTAGCGCATCAGGTCCCTGGGGGTATGATATCCAATCTTATAAGCCAGCTAAAGGAGTCCAATGCGCTAGATAGACTAGATGAGGTATATGCTGAGGTCCCCATGACAAGAAAGGAACTGGGCACTCCACCCCTTGTAACCCCTACTTCGCAAATAGTGGGGGCTCAGGCTGTCTTGAATGTCCTAATGGGCAAATACAAGATTGTAACATCACAGGTTAAGGATCTGGTATACGGCCTTTATGGGAGAACACCTACCGAAATTGATCCTGATGTGCAGAAAAAGGTTTTAAAGGGGTATAAGCGTGGGGAGACGCCTGTTGCCGGACGCCCTGCGGATTATCTTGAACCTGAACTCGATAAGGCTCGGGAAAAGATAGGTGATATTGCAATGAATGATTTTGATCTCCTCATTTATGCCTTGTACCCGATCACTGGCGAAAAGTTTCTAAAATGGAAGTATGGGCTTGCAGAGAAGCCTCCTGAAGTAAAACCAAAGAGCTTGGAGGATGTTAAAAAGGAGGATGAGGTTATTAAGAAGGCCTTAGATGAATTGTATAAGAGGGTATAGCAGAGAAATATCCTTAAATTGAGGGTTTGAGGAACCTGCCCCAGGTTCCGCACTCTTCGCCCTGGTTGGGGCAAGGGTTCTCCAAGGTAGGGCAGAGGTTGCCCAAGAATGGGCAGATCCCACCCTAGTAGACCTAAACCGCCATACTTAGGGCTACATGCAGTCCATAGTGAGCGCTTATCCTGCCCCATGATGGGCAAAGATTATCCCCTTAACGGCAAAAGAGGCCCCCCTTAGGAAGTGTAAATCCAATTTGATGATGGAGTATGGATGATTAGAAGAGATGCAGATTTAAAAAATATATTGAAGAAAATTGATGGGAAGGGGTACAAGGCCTATAAGGATATAGAGGATGTCTTTGATTTTAAAGATTATATTCTATATATTGATCATGTATCAGGAGACCCCTTCGCCTTGCCCAGTAGGTTTCGGGTTCGCGTATCGCAGTGTGGGGCTCGTTTCCCTGGTGATGCCTATCATAACAGGAGTAGGGAGATAGCCCTGAGGGATTTTCTTGCTCGGAGGTTTTACGATGCCGCGAGGAGATATAGCAGGGGGAATCGGGGCACTGGCAAGAGCGGACTGATCTCAATAGATCGGCCCGGGCAGGAGATGCTTGAACGGACATCGCTCCTGGTGAATGATGAATTTGTAGAGGCAAGGATTTTAATGGGACTTCCCGCATTTGGAAGGAATATCTCGGGCAGGGATGCACGCGCCATGATATTCGATGAACTGCCCCAAATTATTCGATCATCCCTATTCTTTGAAGGGATTGAGAGGGAGAGGTTATATAGACACATCGAGACCGCTGAGGATGCTGATTATATAAGGGATAGGCTGGATAGTCTCAATCTTGTGGCCTTTATCTCTGATGGAGCTCTCCTTCCCAGGCGAAGCGGGGTGGATGATCGTCCCCTAGAGAGGGAAAAGTCTGTGCCCTTTGACTCACCGGAATCCCTGCGCGTGAGTATAGAGCTCCCTAACAGGGGTGAGGTAAGAGGGATGGGAATTCCAAAGGGAATAACGCTTATCGTTGGTGGTGGCTATCACGGCAAATCCACCCTTCTGAAAGCGATTGAATTGGGGATATATAATCATATACCCGGTGACGGCAGGGAATTCGTAATAACCAATCCCTATGCTGTAAAGATTAGAGCAGAGGATGGCCGTCGTATTGAGAAGACCTCCATCACCCCCTTCATTTCCAATCTCCCCTTTGGCAAGGATACCACAGGGTTTTCCTCTGATGATGCCAGCGGAAGCACCTCACAGTCGGCCAATATACTTGAGGCTCTGGAGGTGGGGTGTCAGGCCCTCCTCATAGACGAGGACACATCAGCAACAAACTTTATGATCAGGGATCATAGAATGCAGGAGCTTGTTGTAAAGGATAGGGAGCCTATTACGCCTTTTATAGATAAGGTAAAACAGCTCTACAATGAGCTAGGCGTTTCGTCGATCCTGGTAATCGGGGGTTCTGGCGATTACTTTGATGTGGCGGATTATGTTATATGTATGGTAGATTATAAACCCAATGATTTGACCAGTGAGGCTCAAGCCATTGCCCATAAGTATAGGGCAGAGAGAAGAGGGGAGGGTGGAGATTCCTTTGGAATGATCGCGGAACGCATCCCCCTATCTCACAGCATCAATCCAGGCAAGGGCAGAAGGGAGGTGAAGATATCCTCCAAGGGATTACATTCCATCGCTTTTGGCGAAAATACTATTGATCTTGGGTCTGTAGAACAGTTGGTGGACATCAGTCAGACAAGGGCAATAGGTGATGCCATAAATTATGCAAGGAAGTATATGGATGGGGAGAGGACCATGAAGGAGATCATTGGATGTGTATTGGATGATATTGACAATAAGGGTTTGGATGTGTTAAACAATAGGCCTGTTGTGGACTATGTTGAGTTCAGGGGATTGGAGCTTGCTGCTGCAATAAATCGTCTTAGAACCATAATCATGAAACAGAGGGGGTGAGTTAATATACTCTCCTATGAGAAATAGAAAGAATATCTTTAGTAGATTAGTTGATTTATTGATTCAGTTATTGGAGAGGGGTTATGAACGATTCCAAGGGATTAGCCTGTGGGAAAAGATAATTTTTTTGAATTCAGTTCCCGGCTTGATTGCAATTGTCCTGCCAGTGGCAAGGTATTATATCTTCGGCGCATACTATTACATTAACAATCCATTGGCTGTCTATATGCTGGGCATTATTGTTGTTATGCTTGTCTCTCCTTTTATCTCCGGACTCAAAAGGGTACTAATTAGAGTTTTATTGAATGTATATTATCTATTCTGGGTAATCTATCTTCCGCTTGCTGGCGAGTTGACAAAGGCGGAGCCGCATGAGATCAGTTTTGGATACTATCTTAATATCTTTGTGCCCTCAGTCTATATTCTATTCTCAGTATTCAGCCATTATGCATCCTCTGATCCTCTATAGATGGCTGGGGATTATGCTTATAATTCATCTAACCTAGGGGAGTTTGGCTAAACTCTCCTTCAGCTTGGAAAGGAGCGACTCAGACTCTTCCATCTTCTTTTTTTCTTTCAAAATAATATTTTCAGGAGCCTTTTGTAGAAAGTTATTATTTGATAACTTCTTTCCCATTTTATCAAGATTTGAAGTAATTTTAATTATCTCTTTTTCGATCCGGGCCCTCTCCCTCTCTATATCAATAAGCTCTTTTAGTGGAATAAACAGTTCAGCATTATGCAAAACAGCTATGGCGTCAGTCCTTTCAGGATTATAATCTTCTTTTATAATTATCTCTTCCACCTTGGCGAGCGCCTTCAGGTTTATCTGATCACGCTTTATCAGGGAGATCAATCCCTGACTCTTCGTTTTAAAGATAACGGTTGCCCTCCTGTCCGGGGGAATATTCATCTCTCCTCGAATATTCCTTATTTTGTAAACTATCTCTTTAAAGATATCGGTTTCTTCCGATGCCTTATGAAAATTATATTCTTCATTGATCTCAGGCCAGTCGGATATGGCAATCCTCTTTTTTGAGGAATTGGATATTTTGCTCCATATCTCTTCAGTAATATAGGGCATAAAGGGGTGTAATAGTATGATCGAATTTGTTAAAACGTGATATAATACCTGCTTGGCCGCATTGACGGAGTCAATCTGTGTATTATCCTCTGAGTATAGTCTAGATTTGGTCAGCTCTATGTACCAATCACAGAACTCATGCCACCAGAACTCATAAATTGTCTGGGCAGCCTCGTTAAATTTATATTCTGCAAATGCTGTGGTTATATTATCTATAACAATATTCAAACGATGCAATATCCATTTGTCAAAATTGTTTAAAGTCCCTACATCAATTCCCTCTGGCTTGAAGCCCTCACCCAGATTTATTAGGATGAATCTGGTGGCATTCCATATCTTGTTGCAGAAGGCGCTATACCCTTCGATGCGTTTTTCAGATAGTATGATATCCCTTCCCTGTGCCGCCAGAACCGCCAATGTGAATCTGAGGGCGTCAGTTCCGTATTTATCCATCATTATTATGGGATCAATAACATTGCCCTTGGACTTGCTCATCTTGTTGCCATGCTCATCCCTGATGAGGGCGTGAATATATACGTCATGGAAGGGCACATCACCCATAAATTTTAATCCCATCATAATCATTCGCGCGACCCAGAAAAATATGATATCAAAGCTGGTCACTAAGACATTTGTAGGATAATACTTCTCTAGTGCGGGAGTAATCTCCGGCCATCCAAGGGTGGAGAATGGCCATAACGCTGAGGAAAACCAGGTATCCAGAACATCCTCATCCTGGTAAATGTCCATTGAGCCGCATTTATCGCATTTTTCAGGATCCTCCATCGATACAATAATATTTTCACAGGAACTGCAGTAAAATGCGGGTATCCGATGCCCCCACCAGAGTTGCCTGGAAATGCACCAATCCCGGATGTTATGCATCCATTCAAAGTAGGTCTTCTCCCAGTTTTGGGGAACAAAGCGTATTCTGCCATCTTCTACTGCCCTTATCGCCTCCTTGGCTATCGGTTTTATCTTTACAAACCACTGTTTCGATAGGTATGGCTCAATGACTGTATGGCACCTGTAGCAATGACCAACTGAGTGATTGTAATCTTCTATTTTTACAAGTTGTCCCTCTTTCCTCAGATCCTCAACAATCCTATCCCTTGCCTCAAATCGAGATAATCCCGAATATTGCCCGCCATTATCATTGATATCTCCATTCTTATCCAGAATGTTGATCTCTTCAAGGCCATGTCTTTGTCCCATCTCGAAGTCATTTGGATCATGAGCAGGGGTCACCTTAACCAATCCAGTGCCGAATTCCTTATCAACATAGCTGTCTGCAAATATTGGAATTTCCCTATTCATCAATGGAAGAAGGACATTTTTGCCGATCAGGTGTTTGTATCTATTGTCCCCGGGATTAACCGCTATGCCGGTGTCGCCCAACATGGTTTCTGGCCTTGTTGTGGCTATATCAATTGTCTCGTTGGTGTCAACTAAAGGGTAGGCAATATAGTAGAGTTTCCCCTGTATCTCATGATATTCCGTCTCAATATCAGAGAGGGCTGTTCCACAACGGGGACACCAGTTAATGATTCTATATCCCTGATATATGAGGTCTTCATTGTATAGGGTTACAAATACCCTCCTTACGGCCTTGGAGAG
The DNA here is from genome assembly GCA_034190085.1 of Spirochaetota bacterium. Taxonomy (NCBI): domain Bacteria; kingdom Pseudomonadati; phylum Spirochaetota; species Spirochaetota bacterium. The sequence continues at coordinate 115,278 of JAXHTS010000064.1, read as the reverse complement.
TCCCTCATCTAAGGTAAACCTCTCCCTTTCCCAGTCAAGGGACGCACCCAGTCTTTTGAGCTGCTCCTTTATCTGTCCCCCCGAGTGTTCCTTCCATTCCCATACCCTCTTTACAAAAGCATCCCTTCCGATTTTATGTTTTGTCTTTTGCTCTTGATGGAGCAGCCTTTCAACCACATTCTGGGTAGCAATACCGGCATGATCCATCCCCGGCATCCAGAGAGTCGATTTCCTTTGCATCCTCTGCCATCGAATAATAATATCCTGCAGGGTATTGTTTAAGGCATGTCCAAGGTGGAGGCTTCCTGTTACATTTGGAGGGGGAATAACTATTGAAAAGGATTCAAGCTCATCATCCTCTAAGGCATGAAAGAGTCCTTCCTCTTCCCATATCTGGTACCATTTATCTTCAACAAGCTTTGGATCATAAGAAGAAGAGAGTTCCATTCGTTTTCCTATTTGTCATCATGTTAATGTATTGTGAATATTTTCAATTTGCTCAAACAGTCTATATTGTTGATAAAATTATATCATTTGGTCTAATATAAAGCAAATTAAATGATAATCTTATAAAGATATATCCTTGGGATGATTAACATGCTCGTTACAGCTATTATGCATATCCACATTATATGGATGGAATACTTTAAGAATTTGTATTCCCCAGTGTCAATTAGTTTTTTAAATGTTTATATTATTGGTTTGTGATCTCTATGAATTATAATATTCCATCAGCATTATCTGGGTTGCATTCGCAGTCAATCGGGGCAAGTCCATTATTGCTATTCATTTATAAAGCGGACTCAGGAATATAAATAGGATGTTGCTTATTATTTCGATTAGGATTATGTTTAAGGGGTATTTGAATAATAGTGATAGAAGTGCGACTTGCCTCAATAGCAGTGAGGATGGATTGTTATGTTATTATATTTTATCTTTCCTCGTTGAATTGATATACTCTCGTCTATATCTATTGTGAGGAACTTGCCCCTTTTAAAGCTTCCTGGGTTGGCTACTATTCCAAAATCGAGATTCTCTACCCCATCCGCCTCATGAATATGTCCTGCAATGCAAAGATCAATGGGATTTTTACGCATAAATTTATTTACACTTTTGCTTCCCCCCCTTAATCCCATAAAGGTTCTGTCCCTTGTCCATCTTGGCGGGGCATGGGTAACAAGGATGGTTGTATTTGTATCCTTAACTACATCATATCCCTTTTTTAGAAATTCCATTATTTTTTCTTCACTATACTCTGTTGGCGTGTTAATCGGAGTTGGGCTAGATCCTCCAACACCAAAGAAACCAATCCCTTTTATTACCCTTCCTCGTTCATGCAGATTGTATCCCTTCTCCTCAAGAATATCCATTACCTCAGATCTATCAATATTTCCATGAACAGCTATGATGTTGTTATTATGTCTTTCAATGTGACTCAATACCTCCAATGCCTCTTTTCTTGTGCCCTTTTTGGTCAAATCACCGGAGATGATTATAATATCAGAATCATACATCAATTCGGAAGCTGATTCAAATGCCTTTGTACAGCTATGTACATCGCTAATGGCAAATATCTTCATCCCTGCCTCATGAAAGGATTATTCAAAACATGGTATATATGCGTTACTTCCCTATAAGCGCTATGGTCCTTCTTTAATATTGCGTTGAAGTAGTATAATACTTCAACTCTCAGCCCTATTACATCTCTTGGATCTAAGGGTTATAAATTGATTTCTTAGAAACCCTGCTCGTCTATTTTTATACCTTAAGGTTTTATTAATAATAACCTTTATTATGAAGGAATGCAGTGTGTCAAGTAAGTTGGCGCTTTTATTAAAATAATAAAAGCTTCTTTTTTGATTTGTTTTGATAGTTATTTAAATTCAGTATAAAATGTTAGTTAATCCCCAAGCTTTAAACTTACAATTCGCTCTTTTGGGGGATGTTATATATGCTAATAAGATGTTGAAGGGCTTGAATGAGAATAAATATATTGTAGATGGCGATGATATTTTATACTTGACATCCAAATATCCATGTCATATTTGTATTTTGCCCTAAACATGGGTAATTATACATTATTCTACTTAATCAATATTATTTCCTTCTTCCGGTTAACTCTATAGAGAAAATTTTTATCAAGATTTTATTGCCGGACATAATTAGATCTTGGATGAGTTATTCTATATGGATTGGATTAAATGCATTATCTGCTAATTATCGTTTAAAGGATTTTTATTCCATATAGTATAATCTGATTGGTCAATTTGAATTATTTGATTAGAGTAGATAGATAAATAATAAGTAATAATTTAAGGGAGATAAACTATGGCAAAACTAAGAGAAGCGGTAGTAATTGATGTGGTCCGTTCCCCTATCGGAAAATCAGGAAGGGATGGGATGAAGAAGAATGGTCAGCTTTGTCAGGCATCAGCACAGGATCTATTGTCTAATACTATTCGTGGTTTGCTTGATCGAGTACACGCAAAATCCAGTAAATTTGATGAAATAGAGATTGAGAATGTAATTGTGGGTTGCTTAAGCCAGATTGGCGAGCAGGCTATCAACATCGGTCGTGTGGTTGGACTTCTGTCCGGGATACCCAAGGAAGCCGCGGCCTGTACAGTCAATCAGTACTGTAATGCAGGGCTCAAGGCCATACAGATGGCATCACATGAGGTTATGCTCGGCGAGGGTGACATCGTTGTGGCAGGGGGTGTGGAATTGATGTCTCATTATCCCATGGGTTCCGATGTTCAGGCTGCGATGCTGGCGAATTATCCTGTGCGCATGACACCCCGCTTTGAGGAGGGTGGTATGGCTGTTCCACAGGGTTTGTGCGCTGAGATGATTTCCGAAGATCAGGGCCATACAAGAGAGGAGCTTGACAGGTGGGGGATGTGGAGTATGCAGAAGGCAACCGAGGCTGCCCGCAAGGGATGGCATGCTGAACTCATCATTCCCTTTGAGTTTGAATGGGAAGGTGAGAAGAGGCGAGTTGAAAAGGATGAAACATATCGCGAGAAGGCGGTGGATGATCCTGATACCTTTCTTAAGGATCTTGGCAAGCTTCCAACACCCTTTAAGGAGAGTGGCATGGTCACAGCAGGAAATTCCTCACAAATAGTGGATGGAGCCGCTGCTGCAATAATTATGAGCGCTGATAAGGCTGAGCAGCTAGGATTGGAGCCAATCTGCAGAATATCATCCTGTGCTAACTCAGGAGGCGAGCCAGTGCCAATGCTTCTAGCGCCGATAGAGGCCTCGCGAAAGGCCCTTAAGCGCGCTGGATTAACAATTGATAAAATTGACGTAATCGAGCCCAATGAGGCGTTTGTCTCGCCGCTTCTTCAATTCGCTGATGATCTGGGGTATGATCGCTTTGATCCACGCCAAAATCCTACCGGCGGGGCAGTAGCGTTAGGTCATCCGATCGGAGCGTCGGGAGTTGTCTATTTCGCAGAAATGGTCCATCACCTGAGACGCACTAACGGCAAGGCTGGACTTCAGATGATGTGCGGTGGCGGTGGTGTTGGCATTGCTACTGTGGTTGAGAGGGTATAAGCCATCTGAAAAATTGGAAACGGATTGGAATATTCAAATATTTAAATTTGGATTATATCAATAATCACAAAAAAAGGGCATGGATCAATTTATGCCCTTTTTTTATTTTAATTTAATATTACCTTGTAGGTTTATTGAGATGGAAATAAACGTTTAGTGTCATTCCCTTCTCAATCACTAGTGGGGAATTATTAGGGAGGATAAGATCATGAAAGCCCTATTTTTTGAAAACAATATTTTCAGGATAATCATGACGAATATCGCAATTAAATTCAATAAGAATGCCGCACTGGGAAGATTATCTCCAATTAGTTATAAATCGGTGAGTGATCCTGAGATCCCCAATCAACGATGGTTAAAGGTTAGGAACAAGATTTGCGGATTATGTGGAAGCGATATTCACTTTATTTATATGGAGGTAGATCCTAAATGTTTCCCAGCGGCAATACCCGGCATTTCAAGGAAATATCTTGGTCATGAGTTGCTTAGTGAGGTTGTAGATGTAGGCTCTGATGTTGAGGGAATAAATATTGGTGATCGTGTGGTCCTTCGCATCGATTGGCCTTCATGTTTCCAGATGGAGTTTGATCCTCCTTGTATGCAATGTGCAGATGGCAATTATATGTTATGCGAAAACTTGGGTAAGATTGAACCCCCTGTTATTGATACGGGATGTGGCTTTTCTGAATATATGATAATGCACAGGAGTCAGCCTCATAAGGTGCCGGATGAGATAAGCGATGATGAAGCAGTCCTTATTGAGCCCGCTGCATGCGCTGTGCATGGCGTTCTAAGAGACAGGCCGAAAAAGGGGGATAGGATTCTTGTGATAGGTTGTGGCACTATCGGTTTAATGACTATAGCCGTAGCTAAGGCCATTGAGCCGGAGTCCAGGGTTTATGCCCTTGCCAAATACCCCTTTCAAGTGGATGCTGCAATGAAGATCGGCGCGGATGATGTATTGATGGGTAGTAAAGATCTATTTAGGGATGTTGCAAAAAGGACGGATGCCCAATACATACGTGGATTTTTTGGAAATGAGATACTATTAGGTGGGTATGATATCATTTACGATACCATAGGCAATGACAGGAGCATAAACAATGCCCTTCGTCTTTCAAAGGCTGGCGGACATGTGATAATATTGGGGATTAATCTAAAACCTGGAAAGATTGACTACACCCCCATCTGGTATCAGGAGGTGCAGTTGTCAGGGATCAACAGCCATGCCAATGAGTATGATAGTGAGACCTCATTTGATATTGCCACAAGGTTGATTGCAGAGAAGAAGATAAATATGGAAGGTTTAATTACACATCGCTATAGGTTGGATGACTTTAAGGAGGCAGTAAACACTTTTCTGGATAAAAGTCGTTCAGAGGCTATTAAAATTGTGATTGATCATGAGATGTAATATTTATTTTTCAATTGTGAATTCCAACTAATATTCAGAGAGGATAATTATTTAATGACTGACTCAGTATTTTACCAAATATTAAGGGAACATCTGAAGGATGGGGAAATAGCTCCAGGGAATGAGATAGGGATAAGGATCGATCAGACTCTTACTCAGGATGCAACTGGCACCATGGTATATCTTCAGTTTGAGGCTATGGGAATACCTAGAGTAAAGACAGATCTGTCTGTATCCTATGTAGATCACAATACCCTTCAGATGGGATATGAGAATGCAGATGATCACAGATATCTTCAGTCAATGAATGCAAACTATGGTATATATCACTCAAAGGCCGGGAATGGGATATGTCATCAGGTTCATTTAGAGAGATTCGGTCGTCCTGGCTATACACTCCTAGGCTCGGATAGTCATACCCCTACTGCTGGGGGTATAGGGATGATAGCCATTGGGGCAGGAGGCTGTGAGGTGGCTGCAGCTATGGGTGGAGCGAGTTATTATTTAATCTGCCCAAGGGTGATAAATATACGATTATTGGGCACTCTACGTCCATGGGTAGCTGCGAAGGATATTATATTAAGGGTGCTGGAAATTCTTACTACAAGGGGCAATGTTGGGAATGTAATTGAATATTCAGGGCCAGGGATCAAGGGCTTATCAGTGCCTGAGAGAGCGACTATTACCAATATGGGCGCGGAGCTTGGAATCACCACATCAATATTCCCAAGCGATGAGGTAACTAGGGATTTTTTGAGGGCAGAGGGGAGGGAAGGCGATTGGAGGGAAATATTGCCAGGGAAGGAGGTTCAATATGATAAAATCATCGAGATTGATCTTTCTGAAATTTATCCAATGGTGGCATGCCCACATTCACCTGATAATATTAAGAGGGTTGCAGATCTGAGTGGTATGAAGGTAGATCAGGTTGCCATTGGCAGCTGCACCAACTCTTCATATAAGGATCTTATGATAGTAGCAAAATTGTTAAAGGGGAAGAGGGTCTCTCCTGATGTGAGTCTAATCGTAGCCCCTGGATCGAGACAGGTCCTCCAGATGATTGCAAAAAATGGCGCCTTGAGCTACATCATAGAGAGCGGAGCCAGGATTATGGAAACAGCCTGCGGTTTCTGTATAGGCGCGGGACAGGCTCCCCCAACAGGGGGTGTTTCATTAAGGACCAATAATAGAAATTTTGAAGGAAGATCAGGAACAAAGTCCGCAAATATCTATCTTGTGAGCCCTGAAACCGCAGCCCTCTCAGCTATCTATGGAGAACTAATTGATCCGACTCATCTTCCGTCAGATGTTTATCCAAGTATAGCAATACCTGAGAAATTTATCATTGATGATTCACTCATTATCCCTCCGTCAGATAAAGAGATTCTCATAACACGGGGTCCGAATATAGGCAAGGTGCCAAAGACTGAGCCATTGATGGATGAGATCAGGGGAATTGTTGGAATCAAGTTGGGGGACAATATTACAACCGATCACATAATGCCCGCAGGCCAGAGGTTGCTGTTGAGATCAAATATACCAAAATATTCTGAATTTGTATTTGAGAATATTGATCCTAGCTTTTCTAAAAGAGCCATGGAAAACAGGAATAGGAGATTATACACCGCAATTGTAGGCGGATTGAGTTATGGCCAGGGATCGAGTAGGGAGCATGCTGCGATATGTCCAATGTACCTTGGAGTGCGTTTGGTGATTGCAAAGTCCTTTGAGAGGATTCATTCCACAAATCTAATAAACTTTGGAATTTTGCCCCTCACATTTACTAATGAAGATGATTATAGTGGAATAGCAGAGGGTGATGAGTTTGTTGTAAAGGATTTAAGGAAAAATATTCTACATGAGGAGGTTATTGCTATTGAAATTGGTGGGAAAAACCTTGAACTCTTTATTTTAGCAACAACTCGACAGAGAAAGATATTGTTGGCAGGGGGCCTTTTGAACTATTCTTAATGATGCGTTAAGGAATCATCTCAATAAGTCTAACATTGACGGAACAGAAGGGTAGCCAACCCCTTTTTTTTGCCTTATCCATTGATACTATAAGATATGGTAGATATTGAGGTTCAAAGGGTTCTCTAAGCAGATGCCATTTTATTTCACTCAGGAGCTTGCTGCCCTTTTTGTTGTTGCACCACTTACAGGCGCATACAAGATTTTCCCAGCTTGTAAAGCCATCCCTATAATGATTACCAGAAATCCGTTCCCATCTGCTGCGGGGTATAATGTGATCAACAGTAAGGTCTTTTATCGAGAATCTATTGCCACAGTACTGACAGATCATATCATCTCGATAGATTACATTTAACTTGGATAGGGTTACCTTTTTTTTATGAAAGCCATTGTAGCCAATAATAGATATTACGGAGGGTATCCTTAATGAAATTGATGGGGAACGAACATAGGTATCTCCTTCAACCACAGGGATAGCCCTCTCTGCTGTTACCAGGCATATAGCTTCCCTAACAGAAGTAATTCTAATAGGTATAAACCCTGAATTTAAGACTAGGACATCAAAATTCAGCATAGTTCTTACACTAAAACCGGGAATTATTATGGACCAGAAAGGCCTTAGCAATTTTCAAGTTTTACATAGATATTCGATGATTATATTTGCCAATTCCTCTAAATTTACTTAAATATCTGAGTCACTGATATGAATGGGTATGCGTTGCCCATGTATAGGCAAATTTATTGTAGATAAAAATATTAGTCAAGGAATTTTAATAGGATCACACCAGTATAGTCTCATCTTAATCCCTATTACGAGTAAAGTAAAATGCAATTTTTTTGTTGAAAGATTTGGATAAAAGAAGTAGTCTTATTTATCAAATTTATAATATTAAGCTAGGAGTAAATGAATATGAGTATAATGAGGTTAAAAACGATGAGGTATATGTGTTTGTGCTTTGTTTTATCGTATTCATGTTTTATCTCGTGCAAATTAAAAGTTCCAATAAAGGAGATGTCCCTTGCCAAATCTGCAATTTCGACGGCAAATGAAGTGAAGGCAAAGAAATACGCTCCGGAAGAGCTCAATAAGGCGAAGGAGCAGCTATTTAAATGTCATGAATCCGTAAATACTGATGATGTGAAGACAGCGAAAGAGAGGGCAGTGGAAGCCAAGATGTTTGCGGATGCTGCAATAGAGAAATCGCTTCCTCCATTGACGAGTGATCTTCTTGCTGAAGCCAGGAAAGTCTATGATGAAGCTGACCTTGCTTTTGCCGAGAAGTATGAGCAGGAGGCATTCAACCTCGCAGATGATAACATTAGAGAGGCAGAGACTATGATCATTAATAAAAAATTATATGATGCCTATCTCAAATTAAAAGAGGCTATTCATAATGGGACCTATGCGAAGAACAAGGCTCTGGAAAATATACCGGAATTAAATAAAAATATAGCAAAGCTGTTAAAGGATACTGAAGATCTTAAATCCAAGGGAGGGGTTGAGTTTGCTCCTTTAGAGATTGAAGCGATTAATTCCAAACTTGAAGCAGCAAAATCAAGCTTGGATCAGAAAAATATCAAGGATGCATTTTACAAGATATCCGAGGCAGATAAGGACCTTCAAATCGCTGTGTTGAAGACAAAAATGGGACATGCGGCAAAAATGCTTAAGACTGCTGAGATTGAATTAGCAAGGGTGAAGGAATCTGAGCTAAGGCAATATGTTATGAAGGATATAGAAAGGGCATCCCTGCTCATTACTGAGGGTAAGGAATTATTTGATGGGAAATCCTATTCAGATTCGAGTAAAAAATCTCAAGAGGCTTTAGAGCTTATTAGTTCTATCTGGATTGATATCAAAAAGAAGGAAGATGAGATTCAATTAGCGGAGGAGAAAGAGAGGGAGAGGCAAAGGATCGAGGCTCAGGAGAGGGAATTGAAGAAGAAAGAGATGCAAAAACGAGTTTCTCATAAGGAGTATGTAGTTAAATTGAATCCTAAGAAGAGGGATTGCCTATGGAGAATCGCATACTATGTATACAAAAATGCTAGGCTGTGGCCACTAATATATATGGCAAACAGGGATATGATTAAGGATCCGGATTTAATATTCCCTGGTCAAAAGTTTGATATTCCCCCGATCCCTGAGAGAGGGGAGGGTGGGAAGCAGGGTGACAGGGAGGATGTCGCTATAAGAGAGAAACCCGCTGAAGTGTCTGTTGAACCAACGGAAGAAGAAAAGGGGGGTGGGATTGATGCAAAGGAAGGGCCAACTGGAGTACCGGTAGAGTCCATTGAAGAAGATAAAATGGAGGACTCTGCCAAAGGAGAAGGGCTAGGTGAAGAATCAGTTGAGTCCATAGAAGAAGGAAAAGTGGGGAAGTCTGTCATAGGAGAAGCGCCAACCGGAGCATCAGTCGAGTCCACTGAGGAGGAGAAGGTGAAGGAGCCTGCCATAGGAGAGGATCCGACAGGGATTCCAGTTGAGCCCATTCAAGATGAGAAGATGAAAAATCCTGCTATCAAGAATGATTCTCCCCATGCAACTGAGAAATTCAATAAAGAAGGAATGAATAGCGAAGCCGATACAAATGATGAATCTCAAGGAGCCTTTATTGAATAGTTGAATATAAAGAATTCAGCAAGAGATCAACGCTTACTGATTCATCAGTTGAATATATATTGAAGAGCCCGTGGTTTTGAAATCATTAAAATACTTACTATTAACACTTTTGGGTTTGCTAATATGCCCAAACCTCTTTGCCAGAGATATCAATCTGGATGAGATTTACATCAAGTCATCGTCAAGTTACATTAAAAAGCTTAGGTGGAGTAAACTCGATACATATAAAAAGATAGACGCTCAATGTATAGAGAGGGATGTAATCTTTTCAGAATGGTCATCCGGTGGTGATATTGTCTACATTAAAGAAAAGTCAAATATAAACAGAATTTATAAATATCAACTCAGGTCGAAAAGAAGTATTGAGATTTGTAGTATAAAGGGTATTATTACAATTGCGCGTATCACTAATAATGGGAGATATCTCATCCTAAAAAGGTTGAAACAGAAGGGTGGGGTAATCCCAAGGGGAGAGCGGATAATAATTGATCTGCAAACCAAAATTATTACTAAAGAAGAGAGCGCCTCTTCCTTTCTTGATTTTTCGATAATCGCTGGGGGAGATTCAATTATATACGAGGATGGGGCTGGATTTATTGAACTTATCCCGGATTCAGGGGTAAAGAGATTATTGGTTAAGGAATCCGATTATTCAGATATTGCGTTATCCAACAATCCATCTATCGCCTATATCTCGCCTGATAAACAGAAGACATTGGTTATCAATGGCAGTGGAGGCAGATACAGCGCAATAGTACTGTATGGAGACTCGTCAATCAATATAAATGGAATAACATCATCAACAGAAGTTTTTTGGATCAATAATCATGAATTTGTTATGAGAAGGGGATCACCAGGATATTATTCGGTTGAGCTATATAATATCAACTTGAGAAAGATGACCACCCTCCTTAGGGAGTCATTCAATACAAACATAACCTTTTCAGCACACCCAAGAATTCTTTCATTTCTCAAGGAGGGGATTGTGAAGCTTTTTTTTATAAATATTAAGAAACTTATCAGCCCTGGTATTGAGGGTGAGGATATATCATTCTCTCCTGATGGAAGAAGATTCACATCCTTATTCTATAAAAGGCTCTATATTGTTAATTTGAGCAATATTGAAAAGAGACAGATCGAATTGAAAAGATCCTGGAAGTCCATACTCTTAATTTATAGAGATTTGAAGGGAAGAACGGAAGAATTTGAGAATGAATATTCCCTTAGGTATATCCATAGGAAAATAGAGGTTTATCAACAACTCCTCGGAATGTAATATGCAACATCGTTATCGACAGGGGTTGGTTGGAGAATCTATACCTCTTGCCTATATAAGCATCTGTATGAATTCCTTCATCTTATTTTTCTTGCTGTATTCTACTATATTGGTTAACAGATTATCATCATTGACGATATTCTTCAATACAGCCCCTCTCTCTGTGGGGTTAAGTCCCTCAATTTCCTGTAATGTCAATCTTGCCTCCCTGAGTGATTTCAGGATATCCTCTATGTTATGTGGTATATCCTCTTCAAAGAGCCTTCTCAACTTGGCAGCCATTGCAGGGGAAGCGCCGCTAGTAGAAACTGATAGTATAAAATCGCCCCTTCTTACCATCGATGGGACAAAAAATGAGCAGTTTGGGGGATCATCGACTGAGTTTATAAATATATTCTTACCCTCAGCCTCATTAAAGACCTGTCTATTGATGTTTTGATCGTTTGTCGCGGCAAAGACGAGGATCGCACCCTCTAGGTCGCCCTGAGAATATTCTCGTTGGATGAGATTGATTGATTCGATGTTGGAATTTTTTAATTCTATTATTCCCTCATGTATTGTAGGCGAGATTATCCTAACCCTGGCCCCTGCCTCGATGAGGTCTTTGGCCTTTCTAAAGGCGACTTCTCCGCCACCAATAATCGCGACAAGCTTGTTCCCAATGTTAAGATATATAGGGTAAAGCATCTTATTGAGTCAACTCATCTGGCATCTTATAATCTTCTCCTGCTTCGGATAATGTCCTCCTCTTATTCAAATCAAGCCCAATTTCATCATCCAAGAGATAGCACTGTGGATCAGGAGCCCAAGGATCGGCAAATGTCCTGTACCCCCTTACTCTCATAGAACCTGTACAGAGGTTGGTATAGTGACACATCCTGCATCTTCCCTTAATATAATCAGCCTTATGCTTAAGGCCTTTCATTAAGGGATCGCTTTCATCCATCCATATGTCACCAAAGCTCCTTTCCTTTATATTCCCAAATGTATAGTCCTGCCAGAATTGGTCCGGATGGACATTGCCCACAAAATCTATATTACCTATCCCAACACCGGTTGAGTTAGCGCCCCCTCCATTCCATTCCAAGAGGTCATATACCTCTTTTGCCCTTTCAGGGTTCTCCTCCATGAGCCTGCGGTAGATGTATACCCCATCCGCATGGTTATCCACTGTGAGTATATTGATGTCCAGATTCCTATTAAAGTAGTCCTTTGTTCTTGTAAGAATGGTATTCATCGCATCGCGGGAATCATTATGCGATAGATCATCTTTATACATATCCTTTCCCCTACCGGAGTAGACTAGGTGATAGAAGCATGCCCTGTTTATTCCTTCCCTCTCAATGAAGTCAAAAATTTTATTAAGGTCAATATGATTCTGTTTGGTAAGGGTTAACCTCAATCCAACCCTTTGACCTACTGAGAGACAGTTCTCAAAGCCCTTCATTGCCCTTGTAAATGCGCCCTTAACACCCCTAAAGTGATCGTTTACATCTTCCATCCCATCAAGGCTTATCCCAACATAGACTATCCCTGAATCCCTTATGCTTTTGGCTGTGTCCTTATCTATCAGGGTTCCGTTAGTCGATATTACTGGTCTGATATTTTTGTTGGCAGCCTTTTCAATAAGGATGAATAAGTCTTTTCTCATCAATGGTTCGCCTCCAGAGAATAGCAGGGATGGTATATTAAAGGAAGCAAGATCATCTATAAGTTTGAGGCCATCATCGGTGGTTAGTTCATTGCTGTACTTGATATTAGATGAATCTGTGTAACAGTGCACACAGTTTAGATTACAGCTTCTTGTTGTGCTCCAGACTACAATGGGCCTTCTTTCCTTTGCCTGTTTTTCCGTTTTGTGTGGCGCATTGCCATGGGAATCAATTCCGGATTCCCTGCCATAGCGCAGTCCGTCTCCAGTAGAGCTTCCACCACAATATAGTTTACCAACATCGATCATTGTTCAATCCTATTTTAAATGTAATTATTTTGGAACAATTTTACCCTCTTCTTTTTAAATTCCCTCAGGGTGTTTAATACGAGGTAATCTCTTATTCCAGAACGTTCTTCTAATCTTTTTATGATGCCATTAAGCTCTAAGCTAGTCTTCGCATGTATCATAGCAAATAGCGGGTATTCCCATTTGCCTGGATATACTGTTCTAAGGTACAGATGTGATATGTTGGGAATCGAAGAGAAAATGCTGGCAATCTCTTTATCATCTTGTATACTGTCCGTCTTCCATACTGTCATTGCGTTAGCATTGTAACCTGCTCTATTATGTCTTAAAATAGCAGAGTACCTTCTCATTATGCCCTCACGCTTAAATCTTTCTCCCATTAAAATGAGACTCTCCTCATCAATATCTATATTATTACTGTGGATCAGATATTTAAATGGCCTATGCATTAGGGGTAAATCCATCTGTAATAGATAAATGGCACGCTTCTCCTCCTCTGATATCCCCTCTGATAACAATTTTTCGTTTTCATTATGCAAAGTGTATTCGACATCTGTTGATTCATTACCATCGCCGCAATCTCCCACCTCAAGCATGAGACCAATCTTTAGAAGCTGCTTGTTTTTCAGAATTAGAAAATCCTCCGCCCTGCATCTTTCAGCAATTATTGAAACCTCTTTCTCTATAGGGGCGGTATTATCAATAGTAATAGTAAACCAGATATTATATTTGTGATCTCTCAAATAGTTATGACTAACACCAGGATGTTCATTTATGATCATTGAGGCAGACTCAACATCTGAATCTGACACCTCAAATGCTATCAAACTCGAATGATAACCTAACATTGATGCATTAAATATAGCTGAGATATCTCTTATTATTCCGTCCTTTTTTAATCTTGAAACAGCGCTTAAAAGCTCATCCTCGTTGATGCCTATCTCATTTGCTAATTCTTCAAAAGGGGTCTCTGTAATTTTACAATCCTTTTGAATCCGATTTAGTATTTTTTGTTCAATTATGGTATAAGTATTCATTTTACTCTTTTGTTAGAAATTTTCATAATAGCGGTATCGCTATAAAATATAGTTATCATAGGGACTCAATCGTCAAGATTAAATTATAATAATTTTCTATCACTTTGTCAAATGAAAGGTTACCTCGCTAGGCAATAAATTATTAAATATGTGATTCTCATTTAACCATTCACAACCTTTGAGTCAGAATTTGTTATTATGCTAATTTTTCGAATATCCATGCTTTTTTTTGACTCTTCCAAGGATAATTACTATTTTATTATGGTATTCAGAAAACACCACATATGATCAATAAATAGCATGTCAACAAGTGTAAAATCTGAATAATCTAATTATTACTGATTTGTAAATAATAGTGATGAATATAAATCAATGTGAGACAAAGATTTATCACTCTTAACTATTGGAGTTGAGTTATGAATAAGGTAACGATTAATCAATTCTGTTCAATTTCTATTCTAATTATGATTCTATTATTCATTGTTTCCATTACTAAGTGTGGTAATGGCTTGGGAGGGTTGTTAGAAGAGAGTCCTATGATGGTTGAGAATACAGATAATCGTCAGCCAGAAATTGAATCTATTGGAAACAGGGCAGTTGATGAGAATCAGCTTCTTGAATTCACAGTAAAAGCTAGTGACCCGGAAGGGGGGGAGTTGATATATTCTGCACATAACCTGCCCTCAGGAGCAACCTTTGATGCGACTACTCAAGTATTTTGTTGGTTCCCTGACTATGGACAATCAGGGAACTATCCAGATGTTCTTTTTGTGGTGACAGATAATGGCTCATCACCTGCAGTCGCCTCTGAGTCCATAACCATATCAGTTGGAGATGTAAATCGTCCTCCAGTCCTTGAGTTTATCGGAGACAGGACTGTTGATGAGAATCAGCTCCTTGAATTTATGATTAATGCCAATGATCCAGATGAGGATGACTTGATATATTCCGCAAGCGATCTCCCCTCAGGCGCAACTTTTAATTCAACAACTCGATTGTTTAGCTGGATGCCGTCATTTGGACAAACAGGAGTCTACTCCAATATCCTTTTCACTGTAGACGATAAAGGCATTCCTATGATTAGTGATACAGAGTTCATCAACATTACTGTTATTAAGAAATGGTTTGATGTATCATGGCAGTTTCGAAAAGAGATTACAGTAACTGAGCAATCTGGCGTAGATTTAAGTGATTATCAGGTAAAGATAGAACTTACTTCCAGTAACTTTGATTTTACTAAGGCTGACATCAATGGGGATGATATAAGATTTACCTATTATAATGATATAACAAATACGGAAACAGAGATTAGTTATTGGATTGAGGAATGGGATTCTGTTACACCCTTGGCCACTCTCTGGACAAAGGTAATCGATATCCCGGCCAATGATTCAGCTACGATTTATATGTATTATGGAAATCCTGGAGTCAGTTCCCCTTCTTCCTGGGATAATACCTTTGTTAGTGATGGATCATATGCCCAGGAATTGAGTTCAGATGTCAACACAATGGCCTTATGGCATTTTAATGAGGGCCTTGGGAATGAAACTCATGATGTCGCGGGTAGTGATGATGTAGCTACTTTAAAGGATGGGTATAGTTGGGTAGCTGGAAGATTTGGATCTGCTATAGATTTCGATGCCACAAGTAATGGGTGGGCCCAAGCCACCCAGGGCGGTGATACGGGCGATATGGATATTACGGGTGATATGACTGTTGAAGCATGGGTGAAAATCAGTACTAAGCCAGGAGGTGAGTATCATATCATCCTTGATAAACTTCACACCGTAACTAATTCAGGATTTCAATTTATCATAAATTCAAGCAGGCAATTGGTTACAACGATTGGTGATGGGTCTAACATGATCTCACAAGCATCAGATTCGAGCATCAATGAGGAGATATGGACTCATATCGCTTTCACTCATGATGGTTCCTCTGTAGTGTTTTACATAAACGGAAAAATTGATAGCGTGAAAAGCCTTTCAGCAATACAGGCAACCAATGATGATCCGGTTTTGATGTCAACTGATGAAGTCTTTACCCATGATAACGATGCATGGATGAATGGAATACTCGATGAAGTGAGGGTAAGTGATGATGATTTGAGTCATGAAGAGATTATAAAGGACGCCGGAGCACGTATATATGTGAATCCTGAACCAATATATGCGATAGGATTAGAAGAATCAATTTAGAGATGTTTGTGTAGGGAATTCTATATATCTTGATGCTGATTAAAGCAGATTATTCTGATTATAGTATAAATCAGAGAGATCAATTTCTACTTTAGATGAATGATCCTTGTTTATCTTCTCTATGCCCACACTTATAGAGCAATAAGCAAAAATGGTTATATATTCTAAAATATAATTGATTATTTTACTGAAGTATTTGAATATGACCGCATTATTGTCAACCGACATCACAGCGGTAGATATGCTAAAAATTGATATCGCTGGTGATTTGGTTTTTATTAAATGAATAATGATTTAGCAATACTTAATAAAATCCATATAATAATCAGCTACTGAATCACTCTGTTTGATAGCATTCTTGATCAAATAGACGCGCTGATATGGGTATATCGGATTATTAATTGATTTATTACATAAGTGTCAAATGTTTAATTGTGACAATTTATAATCTAACCCTGTTTTATAATCAAAATATATCTACAAATTCAGTTTTTTGTAAATTTGTTCCATTCCAAGAGAATGGTAAAGGGAGAAATGTAAGCTTAGTATATAGCTAGTAATAGTATTATTTAGCATTAAATTCTATCTATAATAATTATTCAATAAAATGAGGGGTAGAATGAGTGACAAAAGCTTTATAAGTATTTTGATGGTCATCCCAAAATTGCTTACAATGGAGCATTCACGTGGTTCCGGGAGGGTGATGCGGAAGCAATGGGGATTTAGAAACATGGTTTTAATTTTCTATACTACTATTAAGAATGTTGGCTTATTGAATAGTCTTCAAAGCATATTTAGATTTAGATTAAGTAAAATTGCTTCAAGCTTTTGGATATCAATGTGGGAAGTCTTTGGCGACAGAGAGGCTATAATAGTAGAGGATAAGAGATTTACTTTTAGTGAATTTAAAGATAGGGTTTTCAGGCTATCAAATGCTTTGCAATCCTTAGGGCTAAAGCCAATGGATAAGTTTGCAGAGATGCTATACAATGGTAATGAGTTCTTTGAGGCGCTAAACGCTGGATCATTGATCGGTTGCCCCATGGCATTTCTAAACTGGCATATGAAGGGGGATGAGTTATCAGAGGCAATCAATAGGGTTTCCCCGCGACTTCTCATAATACATGAGGATTTAGTTAAGAATGTGGTGGCTGTTAAAAGAAAACTAAAGTCTGTTGAGTTTTTTATAGTTGTTGGGAAGAATGCCCCGAAGAATATGATCGTTTATGAGAATTTGTTGTCAGAATCATCAAACACAAAACCGGAAACAAATTTTATTCTTGCGGCAAGTCCCTTTACTGGAGGAACAACAGGAGTTCCTAAGAATGTAAATTATTTTGATGGTATGGGGTATCTCTTTAGTGATAGCGCTGAAAGGCCCAGATCTTCATTTAAAGAGTATTTGAGATTTCTCGTAATGCAGGGCAGCTTGTCATATTGGTACAATGGTGCCGATATTCACGATCCAATAACTCATAATATTAGGTGTTTGGTGCCGGGTCCTCTCTATCATGCCGGAGTAATGGCTGGATGGGCGCCATTTATGATCTATGGCGGAACTGTAATACCCATGGTAGAGTTTGATCCTGAAGAGTTCTTGGAAATTGTTGAGAGAGAGAGGATAAGCTGGGTTTTTGTTGTCCCTACAATGCTTGACAGAATATTGGATCTTCCAAAAAAAGTGAAGAATAAATATAATTTAAGCTCGATGCGTGCCTTAATTTGTGCTGCTGCCCCTGCTTCGCCTGAGTTAAAGAAGGCGGCAAATTCTTTTTTTATAGAGAGGGGTTGTAAGGGGAATGTTTTTATGGAGTATTATGGCTCTGCTGAGACAGGGGTGACCACAGTATTGACTCCCAAGGATTATGAGGAAAATCCTAAGCGATATGCCAGTGTTGGTAAACCAAGGTGTGGAGAGACGAGAATCTATAATAGTGAGACAGGGGAGTGGTGTAAGCCAAATGAAGAGGGCAAGGTTTTAACAAGGACCGTTATGACAATTAGTCTTCGGTATTCAGGCACTCCTGAGAAGCTTCAAAGCGCATATGAGGTAGTTAATGGTGTTCATTGGTTTGATGATGGTTTGCTTGGATATATGGATGAGGATGAATTCCTTTATCTTACTGGAAGAGTAAAGGAGATGATAATAAGCGGTGGGGTGAATGTCTACCCCAATGAGATTGAGACAGTAATTAAGCAAAACTCAAAGGTAGTTGATGTTGCAGTTGTTCGAGCCCCTGATGATGATCTTGGAGAAGTTGTAGCAGCTGTTATTCAACTTCGTAAAGGAGTTAAATCTACAAAAAAAGAGATAATGGACTACTGTAGGAAAAAAGGACTATATGGTTTTAAGATTCCTAAGATTGTCAAGTTTACTAAAGAACTTCCAAGACATCTAGATGGCAAATTGTTAAAGAGAGAAATTGAAGATCAATATTGGGAAGGAATTGCTAAGCGAGGGTGAGAATTATAAATATTAGAGGGATGTTATAATTAGCGTGTTGACTCAATGTTTTATAAAATGAATTTATTGGAAGGAAATACGATGATTGTATTTTGATTCGTAAGATTATATCTATTAAGTAAAAAATTTGATCAGAAGGAGGTATTAATCATGATCGGAATTACATCCTATGGGGGGTATATTCCTAGGTATCGAATGAATCGAATGGTTGCAGCCCAGAGTATGTCTTGGCTGTTCCCTGTGATGATGGCAGTTGCACAGGGTGAGAAATCAGTTGCAAATTGGGATGAAGATGCATTGACTATGGCTGTAGCTGCTGCTTATGACTGCATGAAGGGTAAGGATAGGAAATCAGTAGACGGTGTTTCTTTAGCATCCGTTTCAATGCCCTATGCGGATAGGCAGAATGCTGGTATTCTTTCTACAGCGTTGAATGTTCCGGAAGCTGGTGTAACAAATGCGGATTTTGCCGCTTCCCTGAAGGCAGGCACAACCGCTGTTATCTCTGCATATGAGGCGTTAAAGGCTGGAACGAGGAACAACATATTGGTAGTGGCATCAGATCACCGTCATACAAAGATGGTAACTATGTATGAGATGTTTTTAGGTGATGGAGCCGGAGCACTTCTTCTTGGAAAGGATGATGTGATAGCAGAGATTAAGGATTATTACTCTTATAGTTGTGATTTTGCGGATCATTATAAGGGTTATGGAAAGGATTATGACTATACTTGGGAAGAGAGATGGGTAAGAGATGAGGGGTATGCTAAAATAATACCTGAGGCGATTTCTGGTTACCTAAAAAAGACAGGTATGGATATTAATAGTTTTGATAGAATTATTTTTCCATGTTATTTCAAGAGAGAGCACGCTAATATTACAAAGAAGTTGGGCGTTGATCCTTCAAAGGTTCATGACAACATGCATGAGTTATGTGGCGATACTGGGACAGCTCATCCCTTTATAATGTTTATCTCCGCTCTTCAGGAAGCGAAGCCCGGTGATAAGATTTTGATGGCAAGCTTTGGTCAGGGTTGCGATGTGATTGGTTTTGAGGTTACTGATAGAATTAATGATATAAAGGAGCCTTTGGGAATCAAGGGCAGCCTTGCTAAGAGAGCGGATCTTGCTAATTATGAGAAGTATGCAAGATTTAGAGGTTTACTTGAGGCAGATATAGGCCTTAGAGGGGAGGCCTATGGCCAGACAGCTTTAACAACACTATGGAGAAATCGCAAGATGATTTTGGGCCTTGTGGGAGGCAAGTGCAACAAGTGTGGTACAATTCAGTTTCCTGCTCAGGATATTTGCGTTAATCCAGATTGTCATTCATTGCATACCCTAGAAGATTATGAGTTTGCAGGAAGATCTGGAAAGGTTCTATCCTATACCGGGGATCTTCTAACAGCTTCAATTGATCCGCCTGGTATTTATGGTGTTGTTACCTTTGATGAAGGGGGCAGGTTCTTTTGTGATTTTACTGATTGTGCTTTGGAAGAAGTGAAGGTAGGATTACCAATGGCTATGAGTTTCAGAAAGAGAAAGGTGGATAATATTCGTGGCTATCACGGATATTTTTGGAAAGCATTTCCTAAATCCGGTAATTAATATTTAAGGAGGTAATAGATATGGCAACAGGAATAAGAGATAAAGTAGCTATTATTGGTATGGGTTGCACAAGATTTGGAGAGAGATGGGATGTGGGTGCTGAGGAGTTAATGGTTGAAGCATATCAGGAGTGTCTAGAGGATGCCGGAATCGACACAAAGGAGATTGAAGCGGGATGGTTCGGTAGTTGTATTGATGAAATAAACGTAGGGAAGAGCGCTACCTCTGCATCTGTTACACTAAGATTAAATAATATACCTGTGACAAGAGTAGAAAATTTTTGTGCCACTGGGACTGAAGCATTCAGGGGCGCTGTATATGGTGTTGCTTCAGGCGCTTATGATATTGCCTTGGCAATAGGTGTGGAAAAGTTAAAGGACACGGGTTATGGTGGACTACCAGATTTTGGCATGTCAGGAAATTATGGTGTTGCTTCACTCTGGTTTCCCAATATGTCAGCTCCCGGAGCTTTTGCAATGCTTGCCAGTGGATATACTGGAAAATATGAGATAGAGATGGATGATTTAAAGAAGGCAATGGCTCATGTGTCTGCTAAGAGTCATTTAAATGGATCTATAAATCCGAAAGCACATCTTCGAAAGCCTGTAAGTGAAGAAAAGATATTAGCCGCACCCATGATTGCTTATCCCTTGGGATTGTTCGATTGCTGTGGTGTTAGTGATGGATCTGCCTGTGCGATTGTGACAACCCCTGATATAGCCAAAGGACTTGGTAAGAAGGATTTCGTTACAGTAAAGGCTTTGCAGGTATCTTTGAGCAATGGAGAAGAGATGCAGTATAATAACTGGGATGGGGCTCATGTTGTGACTACAACAAAGGCAAGCAAGAAGGCATATGAAGAGGCTGGTATAAAGAATCCTCGGGAGGAGATCAGCATGATGGAGGTTCATGATTGCTTCTCGATAACTGAACTCGTTACCATGGAAGATTTACATATATCAGAAAGAGGGAAAGCGCCTAAAGATATATTAGATGGATTTTATGATAAAGATGGTGGAGTTCCTTGTCAGATAGATGGAGGTTTGAAGTGTTTTGGTCATCCGATAGGAGCATCCGGTCTTCGAATGATTTATGAGATGTATCTACAACTTCAAGGACGTGCAGGAGAGAGACAATTAAAGGATCCAAAATTTGGTCTTACTCACAATTTGGGTGGATTCCCAATGATGAACGTCTGCAGCATCTCTATTATTGGAAAACAAGATGCATAATCTTATATGATATAAGCGGGGATCGGAGTCTTGAGATGTTTTCAGAATTTTCACCATAGCGAATAGATTTTGAGAATTAAAGTGAAGAGAGGCGATGTTCCCTGCTATTTAATCTTATTTTTGGATTATTGTGCAAATAAGTAATTGTAGCTTATATAATTAATCTGTTCGAAGTCGAAGAGGGGCTTCATAGGATTTGAGAGAAAGTTGAGGTGTGGGAAGAGAATAGGTTTTGAATAATATTATTATTAGGAGGACGATGTAATGTCAAAGATTGATTTTACTGGGAGAGTAGCTATAGTAACAGGAGCAGGAGCTGGATTGGGTAAGAATCATGCAATTGAGTTGGCAAAACGTGGTGCAAAGGTTGTAGTTAATGACTTAGGAGGGGCAAGGGATGGCACAGGTGCAGGTAGTGCAGCGGCTGATGAGGTTGTATCTGAGATAAAGGCTCTTGGTGGTGAGGCTGTACCTAATTATGATAATGTTGCAACTGTTGAAGGAGGAGAGAACATCACAAAGACAGCGATTGATGCCTTTGGCAAGGTTGACATTGTCGTAAACAATGCTGGTATCCTCAGGGATAAAAGCTTTACTAAATTGGAAGAGTCTAATTGGGATGCTGTGTTAGCGGTGCATCTAAAGGGAGCTTATTGTGTAACAAAACCAGCCTTTATAAATATGAGAGAAAATGGATATGGAAGGATAATAATGACAACATCTGCCGCTGGTTTATTCGG
This sequence comes from Spirochaetota bacterium, assembly GCA_034190085.1. NCBI lineage: Bacteria > Pseudomonadati > Spirochaetota > Spirochaetota bacterium. The sequence goes on along the minus strand of JAXHTS010000064.1, from coordinate 93,191 downwards.
TAATTTTGGGCAGGCAAATTATTCATCCGCAAAGATGGGGCTTGTTGGCATGGCGAATACTCTCAAGTTAGAGGGCGGCAAATATAATATTAAGGTAAATGTTTTAGCCCCATTAGCTGGTACAAGGTTGACAGAGGATATTATGCCGCCAAACCTATTAGATAAGTTGAAGGTTGAGTATGTAACGCCTGTAGTACTATGGATGTGTTCAGAGGAATTCACTGAGTCTGGTGTCATAATGAATGCTGGTGCCGGATATTTTTCAAGATCGGCAATGTTAACAGGTCCTGGAATGATCCTTCATGAAGGGAAACAGGTACCTACTCCAGAAGATATTAAGGATAATTGGGATAAGATCAATAGTCTGGATAACGCGCAGTACAATAATGATGCCAATGGGGTTTTCTCTGCGTTAGGTCCACTATTACAATAGGATGAGTTGGTTATTAAGCGATGATAACTTTTTATAAGATTTGATTAAAAACCAATGAATTTTGGAATATAATGAAAGAATGATTATATGAATCAAGGATTTGAGTCGAGGGCGATCTTATGGATCGCCCATATTTTTTCATTTTAGCTATTTGAATTTTAAGTTTTTACATAATACTTGTATTATTAAGGTGCTGAAATAATTTACAGTTTTAAATTCTAAGGGACTTTTCAAGGGATCACTAAAAAAATGATTGAATTTCAATCAAACATAAACTAGAATATGATATATTTTCTCTAACTGAGATTTGTGATAATATATTACTTTTTTAAACACTACGGGATATCAATTATGGAATTTAGGATATAAAAATGTGTAGATGGTATGTGATACTATTTCTATTAATATTTTTGCTGCATTTTATTTCACAAGCTGGGGCTGAGAAGAAACCAATTGAGTCAGTTGATAAAGCACAATTAGAGTCTGAGAAGCTTAATAAGGATGGGGAAAGGTTAGATAATCAGATACTTAATCTGAACAAAAAGATAGAGGAAGTTGTTGCCAAGTATAAACTGCTTTCCACAAAGGATATCAGAGTGCTGCCATACAGGATAACCTATAGACTTGGCAAGGATTATATTGAAATTGAAACATACAAATTTCATAGAGATATTTTCGGTGATAACAGGATAACTGGCATACAGACAAAGAGATCGAGATTGTTTGTAAGTGGACAGAATGTTTCCAAAATGGAATTCGAAATTGGCGAGAGGCAATATGATATTGAATCCAATGTTGTAGTGAGGATTGTTGATCCTTCACCAACAGTTGTAGGAACTGACGATGTAGTATTTAGTCATATTAATGGTAGAGTCAAGTTAATTGATGAAAAGGCTCTTGGAAAGATTAGGAATAATATGGCATTTCCAGTAAGAAATTCCCTAAAGAGGGATTTTCTAATTCCACATCTTACTTTTGTATATAATAATTTATTGAGTATTGCTGAGACATACTATAAGGGTATTAAGGATGCTGATCGGGCTATGACCAATTTTATCATTAGGGCGATTGAGTATTGATATCTTTACTTTTCCAAACTCAGTAATCTAAAAGATTGACATTACGATTTAATTATTATTTTAAAATTCCTTTCCAATAAATGAGAGTGCTATTTCTTCCTAAATAATAATTATATTCATTTACAATCCCTAATTATTTCATCTTTATGCATACCGGTAATCTTCAATTACTTATTAATGATATTTATTTGTTGATTTGTTTTCATTATCCCATTCCGTATTATATGGGGAATTAAAATAGTATTTTTTATCATGTAAACTATGAATATTCTATCCATTAAAGATGTTAAGATTTCTTTTGGAGGAAGGAGGGTATTAGATAATATCAATTTTGAGTGTGATTCAAATTATATGGTATCGATTTCCGGTAAGACTGGATCTGGTAAGACTACACTTTTAAGCATTTTGTCGGGTTTGTTAAAACCCAAATCAGGGGTAGTTCATTTCAAAGGTAATAATATATATAAATGGAATGATTTCAAAAGATCTAGATATAGGAATAGACAAATCGGTTTAGTTTTTCAATCATATAATTTACTGTCTGATTTATCAGCTTATAAAAATATTCTATATCCTGCTATACTGAATCCATCAATGAAAAACATCAAGCAGAATGTTGATTATCTGATACAGTACTTAAATCTTGAAGAGATAGTGCATCAGTATCCAGCTACACTTTCAGGGGGAGAGAAGCAGAGGGTATCAATTGCGCGAGCTATTATAAACAACCCAGAAGTCATTATCGCTGATGAGCCAACAGGAAATCTGGATGAGAAGACAGGAAAGATGGTTTTCGCACTATTTAGGGATATAATAGAAAAGAGAGGGATATTGATTATTATTGCTACCCACAATAGATTTATTGTCAGGAATTCTGACTCTCATTATCATCTTGAGAATGGTAAGCTAATTTTGAAAAAGGCTTGACATCGGAAATACATAGACATGTCTATCAATCTATAATAACTATATAATATTTAATATTATAACATATGATTGAATAGTCTAGAGTAAGATCGAATATATAAACCACCTTTGTTATGTTTGCATTGAAGAAGATAATAAGCACTTTTGTCACAATCCCAGGTATTTTAGTTGTTTGCTTGGTGTTTCTGGGTTTATACGGATTATATCGAAGAGATAAACTTTTATTGATAAATCTTTTTTTAGGGATAATATTATACTCTATATCGATTTCATGTATTGCAACCCCTTTGATCGGAATTGTTGAGAAACGAGGCATTTATAGTGGTGAACAGGGTGTAGATGTTATTATACTCTTGGGAGGTGGTGTGATTGATGGTGTTGAAGATTTTTCCGGAGTGAGCATCCCTTCATATGATATGATTCCAAGAATCGTTGATGCTGTTAGATTACATAATAGATACAATATTCCAATATTGGTTAGTGGAGGAAGTGTTGCTGGTAGTCAAAAGGAAGCCCATGTTGTTAAGAGGTTCTTAATCGACCTTGGGGTGAAACCAAAGGAAATAATAATTGAGGATGAGAGTAGGGATACAGTAGAGAATGCCCTTTATGTTAAAAAGAAATTATTTCAAATTGGATATAAAAGGGGTTTATTAGTTACTTCTGCATATCACATAAGGAGGGCAGAATATCTTTTCAAAAAAGCAGGACTAGATGTTGTCTCTCATTCTTCAGCTCCCCTTTCAGGGAAAGGGAAGGGTTGTAATTTATATGACTTTTTGCCTAATATAAACAGTTTATCTAAGAGTGCCAGAGCTTTAAGGGAAAGCATAGGTATCTTTTTCTATTATATTAAATATGGATTGTTCATCTCTTCTGAATAATTGCTATAAACCTTATTATAGTTTTATTGAATATATATTAGTAGAAATGTTGGTGTATTTATAAGCCACGACTCTGAATGGGATATGGGTGTTTTTAATAATATTTAATGTCTGAATGGATATAGATAATATTTAAATTCGGTAATGACTATTCTATTGATTTATCTGGAGTTAAATTCATGAGAGAGGACCGAAATTATCATTACAACCAAAGTCAGGATCAAGATGATGAGATACAACTTTACGATATAGTAATGAAAATATGGAAATGGAGGTATTTGATATCTGTTATAGTCGGAATAAGTATTATTATTACTTTATTGACAGTAATCTTATCTTCTAAACCTAAATCTAACCCAGAGATGATCGATGTCGTGTCTGAACTAAATACTTATACTGTTGATGCTAAGGTGAAAATTGGCAAGATTGCAAATGTATTAATTGAGCAATGGTCGGATATTAAATTATATTTAGACTCAAGTTTTTTTATTGAGGAATTTTTAAAAGATTACCATAAGAAGTTTCCACCTATAACAATTGGTGAGTTAATTGAGATGCATACTCTTGAATTAGCTAATGATAAGGATCATGATAATATGATTTTTTATGAGAATAATAAGAATAAGAATCAGGAAATGGATTATGATTTGCCTTCATGGGAATATAGAGAAGTGGAAGGTTGTATATACATAGGATATACCTCTATCCTGCCGGAGATATCATATTATTGTGTTAACAGGACAATTGATAAGATATTGAACAGACATGATAAATTATATAGAAGGGCATTCAGTAGAATAAGAGAAAATACTGATTTATTGAAGTCGAAGATGATTATTGATCCTATATTAGTTCTAGATTCCTACACCTACCCCTCGTCAGTAATAATTGAGCCTAAAATGCCAATATCACCAGATATTAGGGATAAACGGAAGCTTATGAACAGTAAGAGTAAGATGACATTGAGTCGTAAATTAGTTATAAAGCTTGCAGTTGCCTTTATGGCATCTCTTTTATTTGGAATTTTTCTATCCTTCTTTATTGACTATTTCATTACAGAAAGAAATAAGAGAAGAGAGAATGAATCTTAGCTTCTTTTATATACCTAGGGATGTAAATATTAAAAATGATATAGTTTTCTTTTCTCGTTGATGTTGATACATATCTTGAGATAGATCTCAGATGAGTGTAGCATAATTGTATAATATTATAAATATGGGGCATAACGAATAGGACTCGTGTATGTCAAACGATGAATATGAAATGAGATATTCTAATAAAAGAATATTAGTAACAGGTGGTGCAGGATTTATCGGATCGCACCTATGCGAGGTGTTGTTAAAGGGTAGCAATGACGTATTGTGCCTTGATAATTTTTTTACAGGAGCGAGAGAAAATATTCAACCCCTTTTCGCTCATTCAAATTTTGAATTGATCAGGCATGATATAGTGCATCCTATTCTTTTAGAGGTAGATGAGATATATAATCTTGCCTGTCCTGCTTCTCCGATTCATTATCAGTACAATCCGGTAAAGACTATAAAGACAAATGTGGCAGGGTCCATTAATATGCTTGGTATTGCAAAGAGGGTTAGGGCGAAGATTCTACAGGCATCCACAAGCGAGGTATATGGGGATCCAGATGTTCATCCACAGGATGAACAGTATTGGGGTAGGGTTAATCCTATTGGAAAGAGATCCTGTTATGATGAAGGGAAAAGATGTGCTGAGACACTCTTTTTTGATTATTATAGGCAAAATGGGATAAATATTAGGGTGGTGAGAATATTTAATACTTATGGGCCTAGAATGCAGCCAAACGATGGAAGGGTTGTCAGCAACTTTATTATGCAGGCTTTGAGGAATCAGGATATAACTGTTTATGGCGATGGCAGCCAAACAAGATCCTTTTGTTATATAGATGATATGGTTAAAGGAATCATTTTAATGATGAATGCAAGGGATGATTTCGTTGGTCCGGTTAATTTAGGAAATCCTGAGGAATACTCAATTCTAAAATTAGCAGAGAGGATTATTGAGATAGTAAATTCAAGATCAAACATTGTTTTTAAACAATTGCCTGAAGATGATCCTTCCAGAAGAAGGCCAGACATTGAACTAGCAAAGAGAGAATTATTATGGAAACCTGAGATCTGTCTTGAAGATGGTCTTACAAAAACTATTGAATATTTTGATAAATTATTGAAAAATTATTAGGTACTGTTAATATGTTGGATATCAATTTACAGGTCAGCCTGATATTGATTTTTATAGGTATTGGCTTGTTTATTAAAGATTCTTGGAGGAAGATATGGAAGGCGGCTCGTGCCGGCAAAGGGTAAGTGAAATATTGAAATTGTGTGTGGTAGGGAAATATAGGATTACTGGGATTTATAAATAGTCTTACTATTACCTTAATCTCTTTGTTTTTATTGGATAATTATTCCTGCCTCATATATTTTGGAGAAAGAAAGAAGGAGGTGGGAGAAATGAAAAACCCCATTTTTATTCCAGAACTTAGAGATTTATTAAAGAAAAAGAAATATCAAATCTTAAAATCCTTCCTAGAAGATCATCATGAAAAGGAAAACGCAGAATTTCTGGGACTTCTTGAGCCAGATGAGATATGGAAGATATTAAATCTCGTTGATATATACAAAAGAGCAGAGATTTTTAGCTATCTGGATATGGATGTCCAGGTTTCGATGGTCTCTACAGAACTTAAAAAAAATGTTACAGAACTCTTAATGCAAATGTCTCATGACGATAGGGCTGATCTGTTTCAGCATCTTGAAAAGGATGTTGTGGATAAACTCCTCCTTCTTCTGCCACCAAAAGAGAGAAGGGATATTTTGCAATTGACCTCTTATTGTGAGGGTAGCACTGGTGCAATAATGACTACTGATTATGCGACATTATATGAGAATGATGTCGTGGAGATAGCTATTAAGAAGTTGAGAAGGGTTGCGCCTTCCAAGGAAACAATCTATTATATTTATGTAACGGATGAACAGAACCGGTTGATCGGATTTGTTTCATTAAGAAAAATTATAATTGCCAGACCAAAGCAAAAGATTAAAGACATAATGAAAAAAGATGTTATTTCCATTTACGTTGATGATGATCAGGAGAGGGCTGCAAAGATAATTGAAGAGTACGATCTTATTGCCCTACCAGTTGTAGATCATAATGAGAAGCTAGCTGGTATAATAACGCATGATGACGCAATTGACATCATCAGAGAGGAAGAAACAGAGGACTTAGAAAAACTAATGGCCATCAGTGGTGGGGTTGAGGAGAAATCATATTTAGACCTACCTGCTTATATTCATTTTAGAAAAAGGATCTATTGGGTTATAATATTGGGAGTGCTTGGACTCTTTGCCGGTATAATCCTGAAGGTATTTCAAGGATCCCTTGAGAAGTTGATATTATTAACATTCTATATACCACTTTTGAACTCAGCTGGAGGCAATACTGGTACCCAGGCTGCTTCTGTTGTTCTTAGAGCAATTATATTGAATGAATTATTCCCTAAGGATATTATGAAGGTTGTGAAGAAGGAGCTTGTCATTAGTGTCTTGATCTGTTTATGTCTTGGGTCAGTAGTATATATCGGTGTAATGTTGTTTTCCAGTGGGCAAGATATTCCATCAGGATTTAAGCTTCAAAATATTGCTGCTCTAATTTCTCTAGCTTTATCGATTCAGGTAATCTGGTCAACACTCTTTGGGGCTGTTATTCCAATTTTTGCTACAAAACTGAAGCTTGATCCAGCTGTTATATCTAGTCCCGCTCTTACCACCCTAGTGGATATGGGTGGTATTACGATTTATTTTACCACAGCAAAGTTATTATTGGACATATAATGTTGAATTGAGTTATTAAGTACTCTTTAAAATAATTTTTTGGAAACATATTAAAAGGACTATGTTATTTTTCTATCATCATGGTCGTTATACTTCAAGATTATCCTCATAAAGGGAAGCCGTAATTTTATCTACACAGTTTGACAATAGAATGATTCAAGGTTGAAACATTAAATACTGTCTAATTTAATTGAGAGAGGATTGCCATTGCTTTTTTTTTATATTTACCTGTATTGTCCTCATTTATCACTGTCTGTAGATATTCTCTGCATTTCTCTATCTCATTTAGTTGATAATATGTTATAGCACTATTTAAGAGAGCAGCCAACTTGATATAATTTAGGTGTGAAAGGTCAATCCCCTTAATAGATGAAAATTGAGAAATAGCTTCTTGATAATTTCCCATTAGAAAATGATTTTTCCCAATATAGTAATTAGCGATTCCCCTTAATACTTCATTGGAGGAATTGGTATTTATGCATTCCTGAAAGCTTTCTATGGATAATTCATTTAATCTATCCTTGTATGCAACGAAGCTAGCGTATAATAAGTTTTTATTCTTAATTAACCTATCCTTCAGTATTTCGTCCCAAAAGGATCTGTTCTCTTCAACAAGAGCGAATACCTTGTCTTCTGTGTAGGCCTCAGTCCATGGGAGGAGCAAAAACAATATCGTTACAAACATAAAATATTGTATTCTTTTATTCATATTCATAATTAACCCCTTGCTTTCACATAAACCAATACTTATCTTAGTGGTTTTTTCGGTTATTGTCAATTAGTTCGTTGAAAGGTTTAATAAAAAAATAATAGTATAGCTTTCATTCTAATTATAATGTTAATAAGAATATATATATACGCTTCAGAGTCAAACTTATGGTAGTGGGAATTGCATCACTTTATTTGCCTCTTCACAATTTTTTTAGTGGACTTCATTTTCCAAATTAACAATTTAATTATTATTCTTGACATAGATAGTGCTAATTGTAGGATGACATCCAAGTAATACTTCAATATTATTAAGCATTATGAATAAAAATTTTTGAAGGGAGAAGGGCAATGAAAATAGTTGTCTGTATAAAAGAAGTTCCAGATATGGAATCAAAATTTACGATTGTTGATGAGAGCAGGGTAGATGAATCCCAGATTGCTTTCAAGATGAATGATTTCGATGAGTATGCCGTAGAGGAAGCGCTGCAGATTAAAGAGAGACTAGATGGTGAGGTTATCATCGTATCTGCTGGCCCAGACAGAATAACCAAAGACATTAGACAGGCTTTTGCAATGGGAGCACAGTGGGGTATCCATGTCAATGATCCAGAGATAGATGCTGGGGATAGTTATGTGGTTGCTTCAGCACTCAATAAGGCTATCGAAAAGATTGGAGATGTGGATCTTGTATTAACTGGTGTTATGTCTGAGGATAATCAGTCAGCTTTAACAGGTGTTATGATGGCTGACATGATGAATATGCCTCATTGTACAAATGTTGTTAAGGTTGAGATTGGCTCTGATAATAAATCACTTACTGTAAACAGAGAACTTGAGGGTGGTTTAAATGAGGTTATTGAAATGAGTTTGCCAGCGGTACTTTCCATTCAGTCAGGTATCAATCAACCAAGATATCCAACACTACCTGGAATTATGAAGGCAAAGAAGAAGAAATTGGATGTTATGAATGCTGCAGATCTAGGAATTTCAGAGGTTGGAAAGGATGGATCAAAAACAGAATTTATTAAAATGTTCATCCCAGTATCAGAACATAAAGCAGAGATTATTGAAGGAGATGCGAAGACTGCTGCAGCAACATTGGTGAACAAATTAAGAAATGAAGCAAAGGTGATATAAGGGGGTAAAAATGGCTAGGATATTAGTTATAGCTGAGCATAGAGATGGAAAAATAAGCGATGGTACTTTAGAGCTTTGTAAGTTGGCAAAGGAAATTTCTTCAGGATTAGGAGCTTCTCCATCAGCAGCTGTTTTAGCAAAGGATGATGCTATCGCTAAGGAGTTGTCCAAGTATATACCTGAAGTTCTTTCTGCTGTAGATTTAAAGCTAGATGTATACACCGCTGATGGGTATACACAGGCAGTAAAATCGATAGCTGAAAGTCAGGATGTAAAGGGAGTACTCATCGCTCATAGTTATGATGGTGTAGATTTTGCTGCTAAGGTTGCTATGTCAATTGGAGCTGGTATTGTGTCAAATTGTAATAAAGCGGAGATTAGGGACGGTTCTGTTGTTTTTACAAGGAATATATTCAATGGAAAAATTCAGGAGGAGCGTTCTGTAAAGACCGATAAGTTTGTTGCTACCTTTGAAAAGGGGGCCTACGATAAAGAAGAAGCTGGGGCAGAAGGCACTATAACTTCAGTATCTGTTTCTATTGGAGAAATCAGAACTAAGGTTAAGGAAGTAATTGAGACGATGAAGGGGGCTGTGGACATATCTCAAGCGAAGATACTTATCGCTGGAGGAAGAGGCACCAAAGAGAAGGAAAAATTTGAGGATACAATTGTTAAGCTTGCAGAGAAGCTTGGTGGTGAATTTGCAGCATCAAGGGCTGTAGTTGATGCTGGTTGGACAGACACTGCTCGTCAGGTTGGTCAGTCTGGAAAAACCGTTGCTCCCCTTTTATATGTTGCGGCTGGAATATCTGGAGCGATTCAACATGTTGCAGGTATGAAAGGATCACAGTGTATAGTTGCAATTAATAAAGATGCTGAAGCTCCCATATTCAATGTCGCAACATATGGCATTGTGGGAGATCTTTTTGAGGTAATTCCCGCTCTTATGGAATCACTTGAGGCTTGAAAATAATTAAAGAGTCCTTAGCAAGAAATCAAATCAGGGGAGGGTGCATTAGTTCGCCCTCTCTTTTTTATTTATGAGTTCTAAATAATACACCTGTTAAAATTCTGAAATCGTAGAGGAAGCCTTCCCAATTATCATCAGCCGGAATATAATCATTAAAATACCTTTCCCCAATTCCGGATAAGAAGATATCAACAAATCTGAAGAAGCGAAATTTTATTTCGAGTCCTCCACCAATACCTATTTGTGTATAGCCTATATATTTTTTAATATCCACTGATCGTTGTTGATTTGAAGTATTATTATATAAGAATGATTCAGTAATGTAGGAGAAGTTAAGTCCAGTTAATAAATTTAATGTAATCATGCTGAACTGGAAAGAGGTTATTAGATATAAAGGAATGGTAAGCATATTATTTCTAGATTCAATATCATCGCTGTAATTGTCTTCTGTTGATTCATCATGATGACCATGGTTCGTCTCATGAATTGATAAAATGAATTGAGAAAACCATATACCAGAATGTATCCCAAATCTATTGCTTAGCATATTCTCAAAGATGAAACCACATCCAAATGCACCTTCTGATTCCCATTCCCCCCCACTTCCATATTCACGAGTTGTTTCATAATCTCCAAAAGAAATCCCAATACCCATAGATATTTTTGGAGTTGGATTATTATCAACCGAAGAGAAGAGCCGATAGTGCATCGAGAAAATGAAAACTAATAATAACACGAATGTAAGACATACTCTTTTAAATAAAATCATACACTTTTTATGAATTACTTTCATCTTTAAAAGGAAGGCTCATTGCGCAAATAAATAAAATGAATATTTTTGCTATTAAGGGGAAAAAAATTCCCTTGATATTGCATCTGTTGGCAATCGTTGTTTATTAAATGATAAGTCAGCCAACTTGAGCTTTTGTATTGTTATCTTCATTCATTATGCACGTCCCATTAAAGGAGGAGCCTTTCTCAATAAAAATATTTGGAGTGATTAAATCGCACCTTGTTTTACTGTTACTATAAAGCTCTATACTCTGAGTGGCTTTAATCCTACCATTTACTGTGCCATTAACCGATACCAAGCCTGCTTTTATGTCGGAATTAACAACTGCCTGCCGGCCAATGATTAGATGGCCATCGGTTTCAATTTTCCCTTCAAAAAAACCTTTTACCTTAAAGGAGTTTTTAAATGTAAGCTTTCCTCGAAACTCGATATCGTCTGCCATCACTGTGTCAATTTTATTTTCATCTTCAACAATTTCTTTTAAATCTGGCATTTCACCCTCGAATAAAAAATAGATAAGCTGTAAATAATTTAGAGGGACAATATAAAAATTGATATGAAACCCACTTATTAACTATCAATATAGCTGAATAAATAGATACATTTTGTGAATGTAGTTATTTAAGAATAAATGATATATAATAAATGTCAATTAAAAACATATGTAATAGTATAGCATTTTACTAATTATATAGTCCCTTGATCTCTGGTAGAGTACATTTGATTAATATTGATAACAATCCTCTACTGTCCTCTTAAATAATCGATATTACATTATAACCTTAAAAAAACAAAATTTTACTCTTGTTTCACTTAGTTATGTAACAATTAATTTTATAATATGCTATTAATACTTTTTTCTCATATGAAATAATTGTGTAATTCATAGTTAAAATAGAATTAAAGTCAATCCAATTTATTTTTCTTTATTTTAATAAACAAATGATGTATGATTATACAAAATTTCAACTTATGAGGATAATTTGGAGGATAATTTGGCTCAATTTATAGCGATTAATAAGGATGTTGAGGTTAATGGCGAAACTGTTCTATCTATAGTCGCTGGGATGGGGGTTATGCATGATTTAGCATTAAGTATTCTATTAAAAAATGGGATTGATAATCCAAAACAAGGAGAATGGTATTCACAACAAAATTGGTTAAATGCTTTTAAGCAAATATTAAAGGAAATTGGATTCAATACGCTGTTTTCGATTGGAAAGAAGATCCCAGAGAATGCCAATTTCCCACCCGAAATTAATAGTCTTGAAACAGCGTTGAAGGGAATAGATGTAGCTTATCATATGAATCATCGTCTCTTTGGTGAGCAGTTATTTGATCCTAATACAGGAAATATGAAAGAAGGCATTGGACACTACAATTATAAAAAAATAGATGAAACAAAGGCGATGATGGTATGTGATAATCCATATCCATGTGATTTTGATAGGGGGATTATTGAAGCGATGACCAAGAGATTTAAGCCACAGGGTTCTATTATTATAAGTGTTACACATGATGATTCTGCTCAATGTAGAAAGGAGGGAGCGAATTCCTGCACTTACATTGTAGATTGGTAAAATCTCCAAATGTACTTAATAAGATATAGATTGTCAGATTATGAATGTAACGGTTTAGATAACATTTGACACTTATTTCTCTCTAGGAGTAAGTGTCAAATTATGCAAAAGTTGATCAACGGTCGCTTTTGCGAAACACTATACTACATAGATTACTATAGTTGCTGCTATTATTCTGAGAAATTCTCATGTAAACTTATAGATTTGAGTAGTATTTTTAAAAGAGTAGCTGGAATAAGCTACTGACAATAGAAGCAAATGGGAGTGTAAGATTGGATGCTGTTAGTACAATCCTTTTTCAAGTATCTTCCTCCTAGACGCGCATGCGCTTCGACCGCTTAATAAAAATCATCTTTAATTCTTTTCTTTTTATTTCATAATTTATTACAATTATATGCTTTCGTAGAAATAACTTAAGTTTATACCATTAATAAACCATTTCTACTCCCTCACTTCTAGAGCAGTTACATTTTATAAATAGGAAGGACATCTCACATAATTCTAAATTTTATTAAATTTTATGAAAATTGATTCTAAATTGATTTTGAATTGATTTTAAATTGATTTTTATTTTGTATAGTGTCCATAGGTTTAGAGTTTTATTGGATATGGAAATTGTTGTAGATTAAACTTAATTAGCAGAAAATGATAATTTGTTGTTCATTCCTATTATAAACTAAGATGGAGTATCGGTTTCTTAGAGTTGTTTATGAGATATATGAGTGTATTGAATTAAAATAATAGCTTTTAAGTTCGAAGAGTACTATGTTATACCACTTAGGACGTAATAATAGCGAAAATTATAACTTATCGAGGTAAATGATGGTTGAGAATGATATTGAGATTATTGATAGGGTTTTGGATGGAGACATTGACTCCTTTTCTGAGATAATTAACAAGTATAATGGCAGGATTTTTCGATATGTTTATTCAAAGGCTGGAAATTATGATGATGCTCTTGATATCACTCAGGATGTCTTTGTCATTATATATGAAAAATTAAAAAATTTCAGAAGAGAATCAAAATTTTCAACCTGGATATATAGCATAATGATAAACTATTGTATGAATTATCTAAAAAGAAAGGAAAGATTTAGTTATTATTCGATTAACAGAGTAAATGATAATAATGAGTTTGAATTGCAATTTAGTGATGAGAAGCAAAATCCTGAAGAGGATGTCATTGAAAGTGACTCATTGAGAATAATGAAGGATGAACTCTGCAAATTACCGAATGATTATAGGGATATACTGATATTAAGGGATATCAATGGTTTATCCTATAATGAGATAGCTGATAAACTTGGGATCAATCTTTCAAATGTGAAGGTTAGAATACACAGGGGTAGGGGATTACTAAAAAAGAGATTAGTTGAGATGGATCTTATATGAATTTTATTATTTTGTAGCGTTTAAATATATCGAATTATTAAATTATATCGTTTCTCATTCGGATTGGAGTTGTATAATCTTCTGGTTTTGTAGAAATTTATAGATTCCTTCCTTCGCAGGAATGATATTTTGTTAAATGAAGCGAGAGACAATACCCAATATATTTAAAATAATCGTCTGCTATTAGATAGGATGTTGCTATGATTACCTGAGTCACTAGGCTCAATATGGAAAGGAAGAATTGACGCAGTCATATGAAGATTTCCGGTTACCCTGTGCATTTCAGCTCTAATTATGCAGGTACAAGAAGTCCTGCAACCTGGTCTGGGGGAACACACAGAGATGGTTATGCGCGAAACGGGATTCACTGATGATGAAGTTGAGAAACTTAAACAAGAGGGTGTTATTCGTTAGTCAAGATAGATATTGGTAAGTAATTTTTAATTTTTTTTACATTTCATTTGTTGATATTAATTGATGATGGAACCTGTGAGGATATCTTTCCTTTTGGGGATATTGTGATAATGTCAGTAATTTAGTGAATTTGGAAATGATTTAATTATTTAATCAATATCGGATTTTCTAATTTTGTTAATACTAATATTGTTAGAGTAACTGGATTATAATTTTTTGGACGTAGTTCAGTATTAAAAAAATTATTGACTAAAATTTTTACTTAATAAGTATATACTGACTGGTCGGTATATACTTATTGAGAAATGACAAAAAGAAAATCAGAAGAAATTAGAAGGAAGGAGATCCTTGGGGCAGCTTTACGCTGTTTTTCAAGTAGGGGTTATCATGAGACTACACTTGATGATATCTCTAGATGCTCTGGATTAACAAAGGGAGCTATATATTGGTATTTTAAAGGTAAAAGAGAGATTTTTTTAGATTTAATAGAGTTAGTTTTACGAGATGATAAGACATTATGGTCAGAGTCATTAGAGGAATACCAAATGGGGATGGAATTCATGGTTAATGCAGGGCTTCTGTATTTGGAACTTCATCTTGAAAGTAGGTGGATACGTCCGCTTTATGCAGAGTTGGTAGCTGAATCCTATAGGGATTGTAAAATGAGAAAAAAGATTAGCGAACTTTACGATGAAAGACGAGGTTTGATAAAGGAGGCTCTCGATCGTGCAATACATGAGGAAGAACATCGGGATTTTGATAATGAGAGTATATCATCAATCATGATTTCTACCATAGATGGACTTATGATTCAGTACTGGCTAAGTGATAAGAAGTTGGATTATCAAAGGGTATGGACCCAATTTGTAAATGCTTTATTTAAAGGAATTCAGGTGAATGAAGGGATTGAATAAGTAGGTTTATAATTTTGTATATAATATATAATATTATATTATTTCGATATTAAATAATATGATGGGGAGGTATATAAAATGGAATCAAGATTAGAACATGCTAGTTATCAATCTCAGAATAAGACTGTTGAAGACCTTGAGAAGAGTCGGGAATGGTGGTGGGTAGCTGAGAAGAAGAGGTCTAAAAGGCTCGACTATTTGAGGAAAGCGGTTTGGAAAAAGGGTAAAAAGGGTGGAATGTATGAACCAGGCGTAAAAGTTGATCTAGAGAGACCACTTCTATTTACAGAGGCTTGGAAGGAGAACGAGAATGATCCAATTATGATGAAGAGGGCAAAATCCGTTGCGCATATATTAGATAATATTACTATACATATAACGGATTATGCTCAGATTGTGGGCTATCTTGGGAGTCTTCCCAATACACTCATGTGGTACGTTGATAGGGCAAGCTTTCTAAATGAGGAGATATACAATGACCCAATGGTTATACCAGAGCCTCAGGAGGAATCTCTAAAGACTATGGCGGAGATCAATAATTACTGGGGTACAAGGGATAACATTGGCAAGGTGTTCAGGGAGTTGTCAAGTGAAGAGGCAGTAAAGGTGATGAGTACAGTCTTAATGTGGGGTATCCCTTCTGGCGGCAGCTTCGGTTATGCTGGGAAAGACTATGAGTACTTTATGACAGGTCAACGAGGATTTGAGGATATCATAGATGAGATACAGGAGAGGATTGATGATGCAGAGGAAACAATAGACGGCAATCCAGGGCCGGATATCCTTCCGCTCTATGACAGGCTAGCCAATTGGGAGGCTATGCAGATTATACTTGAGGCCTGCATCAGGATGGCAAAGAGATATTCCAGATTAGCGCGAATAGTCGCTGAGAACTTCGAATCTGATCCAAAACGAAAAGATGAACTCTTGCGCCTTTCCGAGTCCTGTAATAGGGTTCCTGCAAAACCTCCAAGGAGTTTTCAGGAATCGCTTCAATATGATCATTTCATTCAGGTCTGGTCACGATATGAGGATGGAGAGGGCGCGTGGCCATGTCGTCCTGATTACTATCATTGGCCATATTATAATAAGGATGTAAATATAGAAGGGAACATTACGCGTGACGAGGCGATCGATTTTATTGGGGAGTTCATGATCCGTTCCGCTGAGTTGGCAGGTTATATGCCAAGGATCGGGGCTGAGGCTCTTCAGGGCATACAGGCCACCTGGGTGTGGACTCTTGGTGGAGTAAACCAGGACGGCACTGATGCATGCAATGATCTTACTATTGCATTTATGCAGACCGCAAGATTGGTGCGTGTGGCAAATCCTACCTTTGGATTCAGATGGCATCCGAAGGTACAGGATGAGGTTTGGAGAGAGGTCTTTGAGTGCATCAGACACGGATTGGGTTATCCCAGCATACGGAACGATCCTGTTTTGATCGCTAATGGCATGCATTGGCATGGTCATCCCTTAGAGGAGATGAGGACATGGGTACATCAGGCCTGCATGTCGCCTTGCCCCACAACAAAGCATGGCGCTCAACCAGCTCGCATGGCTTCAGCGACGTTGAATACCTCCAAGATGGTTGAGTATGCATTGCATAATGGGTATGATAATTGCATCAAGATGCAGATGGGACCCAAGACTGGCGATGCTAGGACCTTTACAGACTTTGAAGAGCTATTCCAGGCATGGGTGAAGCAGATGGAGTGGTTGATGAATTTTGGCACAAGAATAGTAAACCGCGGTAGGGTGAAGAGTCCGGAGTTTTACGGTCGTCCCTTCCTCTCTGCTATTTCCGAGAGGTCTGTTGAGAGCGGTCTAGATGCGGTTGACCCGTCGCTTGAGAGGGGCAATGCATGGGTTACATTCTTTACATGGGTGGAGAATGCTGATAGTCTAGCTGCTGTAAAAAAATTGGTCTTCGATGAGAAGCGATACACCATGACGGAGTTGATTGACGCTCTTGAGAGCAATTGGGAAGGGAAGGAGCAGATGCGCATTGATTTTGTCAAGAATGGGCCTAAGTGGGGGAATGATGATGATTATGTGGATGATATTATGGTGCGCTGTTTGAGGGAGGTTGCGAGGCATTCACATGAGATAAGGTGTCCATCGGGCAACACATGGCCTGCATTGCCTGAGAATGTGAGCGGTAATATACATTTTTCCAATATGGTGCACGCGCTGCCTAATGGCAGGAAATTAGGAGATGCGCTATATGATGGCGGCATATCGCCTGGTCCTGGATTGGACAAGAAGGGGCCCACAGCGGTATTAAAGTCATGCGGAAAGATAGATCATGTAAGCGACGGAAGGGCGTTTTTGTTGAATCAGCGACTTTCACCGACCCAGCTTTCTGGCGAAAAGGGCTATCAATTGTGGAAATCATATATGAAAACCTGGTCGGATTTAGGACTTGATCATGTACAGTTCAATATGGTAGATGATGCCACTCTACGTGCAGCGCAGAAGGATCCTGAACAGTATCAGGAGGTTATTGTCCGAGTGGCTGGTTATAGCGCGCATTTTGTGGATATAAGCCGCAAGACGCAGGATAATATTATACAGAGAACAATACAAGGATTGGGTTAATGTTCTATTTTTAGGGTGTTTTGTTTAGGGAGACTATTATTATATAATGAAAAAAATATTAATAATTAGGAGGAAGAATAAATGTCATCAGAAGCTGAAAAAAATAGTGTAGCAATATCGAAAAAGAGTATTCAAGAGCTTGAGCAGGATAAGGAGTGGTGGTGGGTCGCTGAAAAAAAGCGATCTCCAAGACTCGATTATCTAAGAAAGGGGGTATGGAAGAAGGGAAGAAAGGGCGGAATGTATGAACCTGGCGTGAAGGTCGATCTTGAGAGGCCGCAATTATTTACAGAGGCTTGGGAACAGAATGAGAACGATTCACTTTCGATGAGAAGAGCGAAGTCATTTGCGCATGTTCTTGATAACATCACAATCTTTATTACAGATCAGGCACAGATTATGGGGTATCTTGGTAGCCTTCCAAATACTCTTAATTGGAATTGTGAATTGGCAAGCTTTTTAAATGAAGAGATATATAACGATCCGATTGTAATCCCCGAACCTCAGGAGGAGTCGTTAAAGACCATTGCTGAGATTAATAACTATTGGGGATCAAGAGATAGTCTTGGTAAGGTTTTTAGGGAGTTTTCCAGCGAAGAGGCTGTGAAGATGATGAGTACAGTGCTTATGTGGGGTGTTCCTATTGGAGGCAGTTTTGGATATGCTGGTAAAGATTATGAATACCTGATGACTGGCAAAAGGGGATTTGAGGACATCATTGATGAGATACAGGAAAGAATAGACGAGGCAGAGGAGAAGATAGATGGCAATCCGGGGCCGGATATTCTCCCACTCTATGACAGGCTATCGAATTGGGAGGCCATGCAGATTGGGCTTGAGGCATGCATAAGATATGCGAAGAGGTATTCCAGGCTTGCCCGAATAATAGCAGAAAATTATGAATCTGATCCAAAGCGAAAGGAAGAACTGCTCAAGATTACTGAGTGCTGTGAGAGGGTGCCAGGGAAGCCTGCGAACACATTTCAGGAATCGCTGCAGTATGATCACTTTATTCAAGTATGGAGTAGATTCGAGGATGCAGAGGGTGCGTGGCCGGCTCGTCCTGATTACTACCATTGGCGATGCTATGATCGTGATGTTAATGTTGAGAAGAATATTACGAAGGATGAGGCAATCGATTTAGTTGGCGAGTTTTTGATTCGAAGCTATGAATTGGCGGGCTATATGCCAAATTTCGCTGCTGAGGCTCTTCAGGGTATACAGGCCACCTGGGTATGGACCCTTGGTGGAGTAAACCAGGATGGCACTGACGCATGCAATGATCTCACCATTGCCTTTATGCAAGCAGCAAGATTGGTGCGCGTGGCAAATCCTACCTTTGGATTCAGATGGCATCCAAAGGTGAAGGATGAGGTATGGCGAGAGGTATTTGAATGCATACGTCATGGATTGGGTTATCCCAGCATACGGAATGATCCTGTTTTGATTGCAAACGGCATGCATTGGCATGGCCATCCCTTAGAGGAGATGAGGACATGGGTGCACCAGGCCTGCATGTCTCCTTGCCCCACGACAAAGCACGGCTCTCAGCCATGTCGAATGGCCTCAACAACTCTGAATTGCTCCAAGATGGTTGAATATGCCCTGCATAATGGATTCGATAATTGCATCAAGATGCAGATGGGTCCTAAGACTGGTGATGCGCGTAAGTTTAAAGATTTTGAAGAGCTTTTCGAGGCATGGGTAAAGCAGATGGAGTGGATAACGAATTTTGCAACGAGAGTAATCAATCGGGCAAGATATAAGAGTCCTTCAAATTTTACTCGTCCATTTTTATCTGGAATTTCTGAGAAGTCGGTGGAAACCGGTTTAGATGCCTTAGAGCCCTCTTTAGAGCGAGGGAATGCCTGGATAACATTCTTTACCTGGACTGAAAATGCTGATAGTTTAGCAGCGGTAAAGAAATTGGTTTTTGATGAGAAGAAATACACTATGGATGAGCTTATCACTGCCCTTGAGACTAACTGGGAGGGCAAAGAGGATATGAGGTTGAACTTTGTAAAGCATGGGCCGAAGTGGGGCAATGATGATGATTATGTGGATAATATAATGGTGCGTTGTTTAAAAGAGGTTGCGAGGCACTCACATGAGATAAGGTGTCCCTCCGGCAACACATGGCCTGCATTGCCTGAGAATGTGAGTGGTAATATCCATTTTTCTACTATGGTTCACGCGCTTCCCAATGGCAGGAAGCTGGGTGATGCGCTATACGATGGGGGCATATCACCAGGTCCAGGATTGGACAAGAAGGGCCCAACAGCGGTATTGAAGTCATGCGGGAAGATAGATCATATAAGCGACGGAAGGGCGTTTCTGTTGAATCAAAGGTTATCTCCGACTCAGCTTTCAGGAGAGAAGGGCTATCAGTTATGGAAGTCATACATGAGTAGCTGGGCTGATCTCGGGATAGATCATGTACAATTTAATATGGTTGACGATGCCACCCTTCGTGCAGCGCAGAAGGACCCTGAGCAGTATCAAGAGGTTATTGTTCGTGTGGCCGGTTACAGCGCGCATTTTGTGGATATAAGCCGCAAGACGCAGGATAATATTATACAGAGAACAATACAAGGATTGGGCTAATGATTTTTTTTAGGGGATTTTATTTAGGGAGTCTGTCAATATAGGATGATTTGAATATTAATGAATATTAGGAGGAAGAGAAAATGTCATCAGAAGCTGACAAAATTGGTGCAGCAACATCGAAAAAGAGTATTGAAGAGCTTGAACAGGATAAGGAGTGGTGGTGGGTCGCTGAAAAAAAGCGATCTCCAAGACTTGATTATCTGAGAAAGGGAGTATGGAAAAAGGGAAGAAAGGGTGGAATGTATGAACCTGGTGTGAAGATTGATCTTGAGAGATCACAAATATTTACGGAAGCATGGAAGCAGAATGAGAATGAGTCTCTTTCGATGAGAAGAGCGAAGTCATTTGCGCATGTTCTTGATAACATCACAATCTTTATTACAGATCAGGCACAGATTATGGGATATCTTGGCAGCCTTCCGAATACACTTAATTGGAATAGTGAATTGGCGAGTTTTCTAAATGAAGAGATTTATAATGATCCAATGGTAATCCCGGAACCTCAGGAGGAAGCGTTAAAGGCTATTGCTGAACTCAATAACTATTGGGGATCAAGGGATAGTCTGGGTAAGGTGTTTAGAGAGTTATCCAGCGAAGAAGCGGTTAAAATGATGTCCAGTGTAATCATGTGGGGTCTTCCTGTTGGTGGAAGCTTTGGTTATTCAGGTAAAGATTATGAGTACCTGATGACAGGCAAGAGAGGATTTGAAGACATTATAGATGAGATACAGGATCGGATTGATGAGGCAGAGGAAAAAATAGACGGCAATCCAGGGCCGGATATTCTTCCGTTATATGACAGGCTGTCTACTTGGGAGGCCATGCAGATTGCGCTTGAGGCATGCATAAGATATGCGAAGAGGTATTCCAGGCTTGCTCGAATAATAGCAGAAAATTATGAATCTGATCCAAAGCGAAAAGAAGAACTGCTTAAGATTGCTGAGTGCTGTGAGAGGGTGCCAGGGAAGCCTGCAAACACACTTCAGGAATCGTTGCAGTATGATCATTTTATTCAGGTATGGAGTAGATTTGAGGAGGTAGAGGGTGCATGGCCTGCCCGTCCTGATTACTACCATTGGCGAAGCTATGATCGTGATGTTAATGTTGAGAAGAATATCACGAAAGATGAGGCAATCGATTTAGTTGGCGAATTTTTGATTCGAAGCTATGAATTGGCGGGTTATTTGCCGAATTTTGCAGCTGAGGCTCTTCAGGGTATACAGGCTACCTGGGTATGGACTCTTGGCGGAGTAAACCAGGATGGCACTGACGCATGCAATGATCTCACCATTGCCTTTATGCAGGCTGCGAGGCTTGTGCGTGTGGCAAATCCTACCTTTGGATTCAGATGGCATCCGAAGGTAAAGGATGAGGTATGGCGAGAGGTATTCGAATGCATACGTCATGGATTGGGTTATCCCAGCATACGGAATGATCCTGTTTTGATTGCAAACGGCATGCATTGGCACGGCCATCCCTTAGAGGAGATGAGGACATGGGTACACCAGGCCTGCATGTCTCCATGCCCCACGACAAAGCACGGCTCTCAGCCATGCCGAATGGCCTCAACAACACTTAATACTTCAAAGATGGTTGAATATGCTCTGCATAATGGATTCGATAATTGCATCAAGATGCAGATGGGGCCTAAGACGGGTGATGCGCGTAAGTTTAAGGATTTTGAAGAGCTTTTCGAGGCATGGGTAAAGCAGATGGAGTGGGTAACGAATTTTGCAACGAGAGTAATCAATCGGGCAAGATATAAGAGTCCTTCAAATTTCACTCGTCCATTCCTATCTTCAATTTCGGAGAAGTCGATAGAAACCGGCATGGATGCCTTAGAGCCCTCTTTAGAGCGAGGGAATGCCTGGATAACATTCTTTACCTGGACAGAGAATGCAGATAGTTTAGCAGCGGTAAAGAAATTGGTTTTTGATGATAAGAAATACACTATGGATGAGCTTATTACTGCCCTTGAGACTAATTGGGAGGGTAAGGAGGATATGAGGTTGGATTTTGTGAAGAACGCTCCTAAGTGGGGTAATGATGATGATTATGTGGATGATATAATGGTGCGTTGTTTAAAAGAGGTTGCGAGGCATTCACATGAGATAAGGTGTCCATCGGGCAACACTTGGCCTGCATTGCCTGAGAATGTGAGTGGTAATATTCACTTCTCCAATATGGTGCATGCGCTGCCCAATGGCAGGAAATTGGGGGATGCTCTATACGATGGGGGCATATCACCAGGTCCTGGGTTGGACAAGAAGGGCCCAACAGCGGTATTGAAGTCATGCGGGAAGATAGATCATATAAGCGATGGAAGGGCGTTTCTGTTGAATCAGCGTTTATCACCGACCCAGCTTTCAGGAGAGAAGGGCTATCAGTTATGGAAGTCATACATGAGTACCTGGGCTGATCTTGGAATAGATCATGTACAGTTCAATATGGTAGATGATGCCACTCTTCGCGCAGCGCAGAAGGACCCTGAGCAGTATCAGGAGGTGATCGTTCGTGTGGCTGGATACAGCGCGCATTTTGTAGATATAAGCCGCAAGACGCAGGATAATATTATACAGAGAACAGTTCAGGGTATTGGCTAGTATAAATAATTTAGAGGTCCTATTCATTAGGGCCTCTAATAACATATAACTATGATTTAATAATAAAATGGGAGGTTAGACATATGTCAACAAGGAAGGTTAGTGAAGTTTCAATTAAGAAGAGTCTTGAGGAACTTGAGAAGGATAGGGAATGGTGGTGGGTGGCAGAGAGGAGTAGATCTGATAGACTCGATTATTTGAGGAAAGCGATCTGGAAGAAGGGAAAAAAGGGAGGTATGTATGAGCCTGGACTCAAGGTAGATCTTGAGAGACCATTGCACTTTACAGAGAGTTGGAAGGAGAATGAGAATGATCCAATTATGATGAGAAGGGCAAAGGCTTTATCGCATGTCTTTGATAATATAACCATTTTTATCACAGATCATGCTCAGATTATGGGTTATCTGGGTAGTCATCCCAACACTCTTATGTGGTATAATGATGCTGCGAGTTTGTTTAATGAGGAGATATACAATGATCCTATGATAATACCTGAACCTGAGGAAGAATCGCTGAAGACTATGTCAGACTTAAACAACTACTGGAACACAAGGGATAGCATGGGTAAGGTGTTAAGGGATTTATCAGCAGAGGAAGCCATCAAGTTTATGACCATGGTTCTGATGTGGAGCGCTCCATTTGGAGGCAGCTTTGGTTATTCAGGCAAGGACTATGAGTATATAATGACAGGCAAGAGGGGATTTGAGGACGTCATTGATGAGATACAGGATCGAATAGATGAGGCGGAGGAAGTGATAGACGGCAATCCAGGACCGGATATTCTTCCGCTCTATGACAAACTATCCAATTGGGAGGCTATGCAGATCATCCTGGAGGCTTGCATAAGATATGCGAAGAGATACTCAAGGCTTGCTAGGATAATAGCAGAGAATTTTGAATCGGATCCAAAGCGCAAAGAGGAGCTTTTACAGGTAGCTGAAACATGTGAGCGAGTGCCTGGGAAAGCCCCAAAGACATTTCAGGATTCACTTCAGTTTGACTTTTTTATACAGACATGGGCTAGGTTGGAGGACTTGGAAGGGGCATGGCCGGCTCGTCCTGATTACTATCACTGGCCCTACTATAATAAGGATGTCAACATAGAAAAGAATATAACAAAGGATGAAGCGATTGATCTTATTGGGGAGTTTCTAATTCGTGCATATGAGACTGGACATTATCTTCCACAGGCTGGATCAGAGGCGCTTCAGGGTGTGGTTGGCAGTTGGGCATGGACACTCGGTGGCATAAATGTTGACGGCACTGATGCATGCAATGATCTTACTATTGCATTTTTACAGGCTGCAAGGCTGGTTCGTGTATCCAATCCTACCTTTGCTTTCAGGTGGCATCCCCAGGTAAAGGATGAGGTGATGAGAGAAGTATTCGAGTGCATACGGCATGGATTGGGATATCCTAGCATAAGAAATGATCCAGTTTGCATATCTAACGGAATGCACTGGCATGGCCATCCTCTGGATGAGATGAGGACCTGGGTACAGCAAGCCTGCATGTCTCCATGTCCAACGACAAAGCATGGCACACAACCATGTCGAATGGCCGTTACGCTGAATTGTGCCAAGATGGTTGAATATGCCCTGCATAATGGATTTGATCATGTTGTAAAGATGCAGGTCGGCCCTGAGTCTGGAGATGCCAGGATGTTTACTGACTTTGAAGACCTTTTTCAGGCCTGGGTAAAACAGATGGAGTGGTTGTGCAATTTTGGAGTGCGGATAATGAACCATGGAAGGGTGAAGAGTCCACAGAATTATGGGCGACCTTTCCTGTCATCCATTACTGAGAGATCAATAGATATGGGTGTTGATGTAATGGAGCCAGATGGTGAGAGGGGTAATTGCTGGATGACCTTTTTCACATGGGCAGAGAATGCTGATAGCTTGACAGCAGTAAAGAAACTGGTCTTTGATGAGAAGAAGTATACGATGGAAGAGCTTGTTGATGCATTGGAGACTAACTGGGAAGGTAAAGAGGATATGCGGTTGGATTTTGTAAAGAATGCACCCAAGTGGGGTAATGATGATGATTATGCGGATGATATTATGCTACGTTGTTTAAGGGAAGTTGCGAGACATTCATGGGAGATCAAGTGTCCATCTGGTAATCCATGGCCAGCGCTTCCAGAGAATGTAAGCGGGAACATACATTTTGCGAATCTGGTTCATGCGTTGCCTAATGGGAGGAAGTTGGGGGATGCGCTATACGATGGTGGCATTTCGCCAGGTCCCGGATTGGATAAGAAGGGACCAACAGCGGTGTTGAAGTCATGTGGGAAGATCGACCACATAAGTGATGGAAGGGCATTTTTGTTGAATCAGAGGTTGTCTCCAACTCAGCTCTCTGGAGAGAAGGGTTATCAGTTATGGAAATCCTACATGAGGACATGGGCTGACCTTGGAATAGATCATGTACAGTTCAATATGGTAGATGATGCCACTCTACGTGCAGCGCAGAAGGATCCTGAGCAATACCAGGAAGTGATTGTTCGTGTGGCTGGCTATAGCGCGCATTTTGTGGATATAAGCCGCAAGACACAGGATAATATTATACAGAGAACGATACAAGGACTAGGATAGAAAAATATAGTTTAAGGTTTCAAGTAGTGGGGGTATTCTATAATATCATTGTGACAACTTTATCTCTGGTGACAAATATTACAGGGAGTCATTGAGTTGGATTTATCAAATGCCTTGCTCCATTGTGTTGAAAACGATGGAGTAAGGTGTTTGATGTGATTTTGCACGTTATATGGAATCATGATGAGAGTTGTTATAATAATTTCAATTTGAAAAGATAAATGTAAAACTATTTTTTTTTGGTTTGTTAATCACTTTTTACTTTGAGATACGAATGTATTAAATATTAGCATTATAGGAGTTTTTAAATGAAATTGAGGAGGAGAGTACGTTTTTTAGTAGGTATTTTGTTTGGTTTGTTTATTGTTGGCTTTTGCCTATCAATGCTAGTCGCTGGGAAGAAACCAAAGTATACATGGAAATTCGCTACCCTAGGGCAGGATACAATAAAATTTATATCTGTTTTAACCGTTGATTTGACTGGGGATATCTTAAGAAATACTGATGGGGAATTGAAATTTCTCTGGTATATGGGTGGTATAATGGGAGATGAAGAGGATTATGTAACCAAAATGAGGATAGGCCAACTTCAGGGGGCTGGAATTTCAGGCACAGCCAATGCTATGGTATGTCCTGGTGTATCAGTATTTGAGCTGCCATTCCTCTTTCAGGATTGGGGGGAAGTACGCTATATCAGAGAGAAGATGAGACCTAAACTCAATAAGATTGCTGAGAAGAATGGTTTTAAAATACTATGGTTTATTGAGCTGGATTTCGAGCATTTTTATTCATCAAAATATCCCTTAAAAACACCTGAAGAATTCAAGAAGAGCAAGGTTTTATCCTGGCATGGTCCACTAGAGGCTGAGGTATTGAAGGCACTTGGAGCAAGTCCAATCCCAGTGAATGTGCCTGAGGTTGTCCCCTCTATGAGAGCCGGTGTGGTAGATGCAGCGGTAGCGCCATCAATCTGGTGGTTAGCCTCACAGTTATATACGATTACAAAGTACATAAATCCAGTTCCTATTAGATTTGATCCCTATTTTCTTGTTGTATCAATGAAGGCATGGAATAGTGTTCCTAAGGGGTATACTACTACTATTGAGAATTTTTTTAAGAAGAAGTATGGTCCAATGATAGATAAAGAGATTCGCCCAATGAGCACTAATGCACTGAAGGGTATGATCAACTACGGGTGTACTGAGGTGAAGATGACACCTGAAGAGGTTGAAGTATTCAAGAAGAGAACTAGGCCGATTTGGGATAAGATGATTGGGAAGGAGTATCCAAAATCAATGTTGGATGAGATTATAGGTCATCTGAAAAATTACCGCAAAAAAAAGAAGTAATCCTTTAATACTGATATTGAGTATATAAATATTTGTTTAAAGTTCTGAATTTGAGCATATTGAAAGGTCTCAATACTCATTTTCTTATATTGAACTGTTAAAGTAAATGAAATATTATACTCCTATTGATTTATTAGTTTATTGAGAAATAGCCAATAGAAACAATATTTTCAATAAATACGCTTATAGTATGGTTCTAAGCGTTTCTCATAACAATACTATAGTAAGGATTATAAAGCAGCTTTAATTGCATTGAGAGTGAGATTATATTTAACTTAATTAACAATTAGGAGGTATAGAATGGCATTAGAAGAAATTAAAGAAGGGAAACAGGTTCAGAATAAGAACCTGGATGAACTTGAGAAAAGCAAGGAATGGTGGTGGGTAGCGGAGAAGAAAAGGTCAAAGAGGTTGGATTATCTGAGGAAAGCGGTTTGGAAGAAGGGAAGAAAGGGCGGAATGTATGAGCCTGGAATGAAAATTGACCTAGAGCGACCGTTATTATTTACAGAGGCGTGGAAAGAAAACGAGAATGACGCTTTAATGATAAGGAGAGCAAAATCGGTATCAAGGGTTCTAGATAATATCACCATATTCATTACTGATCATGCCCAACTCGTGGGTTATCAGGGCAGTCTGCCAAATACCTTGCAATGGCATATTGAACATGCGACCCTTATGAATGATGAGATATACAATGATCCAGTTATAGTACCTGAACCAGAGGAGGAGTCACTTAAGGTCATGGCTGAGCTGGTGAATTATTGGAATGTAAATGATAGTATGGGGAAGGTGTTGAGATATCTATCACCTGAAGAAGTTGTTAAGCTTATGACTATGGTCGTTATGTGGGGCCTTCCATTTGGCGGCAGCTTCGGTTATGCTGGCAAGGACTATGAGTACTTTATGACAGGTGAGCGGGCATTTGAAGACATAATAGATGAGATACAGGAAAGAATTGATGATGCTGAGGAGAAGATTGATGGTAATCCAGGGCCGGACATTCTTCCGCTCTATGACAAGCTAGCCAATTGGGAGGCTATGCAGATTATACTTGAGGCCTGCATCAGGATGGCTAAGAGATATTCCAGATTGGCGCGAATAATAGCAGAGAACTTCGAATCCGATCCCAAACGAAAAGAGGAACTCCTTAGAATTGCTGAAACCTGTGAGCAGGTACCTGGGAGACCACCCAGATCTCTACAGGAGTCATTGCAGTATGATCATTTTATTCAGGTGTTTACAAGGTTTGAGGACTGGGAAGGAGCATGGCCTTGTCGACCGGATTACTATCATTGGCCTTTGTATGATAAAGATGTAAATATTGAAAAGAATCTATCAAAGGAAGAAGCGCTTGATCTTATTGGAGAGTTTTTAGTTCGAGCCTATGAAACAGGACACTATCTCGCCAGATTAGGGGCGGAGGCACTTCAAGGAATCCCAGGTACTTATGTTTGGACTCTTGGAGGAGTCAATAAAGATGGCTCTGATGCATGTAATGATCTGACCATAGCCTTTTTGGAGGCAGCGCGACTCGTGCGCGTATCCAATCCTACATTCGGATTCAGGTGGCATCCCCAGGTAAAGGATGAGGTATGGAGAGAGGTCTTTGAATGCATACGGCATGGATTGGGTTATCCCAGCATACGGAATGATCCGGTGTTAATTGCCAATGGTATGCACTGGCATGGACATCCTTTGGAAGAGATGAGGACATGGGTGCACCAGGCCTGTATGTCTCCATGCCCAACTACTAAGCATGGCGCTCAGCCATGTCGAATGGCATCGGCTACATTGAATACATCTAAAATGGTTGAGTATGCTCTGCATAACGGATTTGACTATATTGTGAATATGCAGATGGGGCCAGAAACCGGTGATGCCAGTGAATTTGCAGACTTTGAGCAGCTTTTCCAGGCATGGATAAAACAGATGGAGTGGATGGTAAACTTCGGTGTGCGCATAGTAAATCAGGGGCGTATTAATAGTCCTAAAAATTATGGCAGACCCTTTCTATCAGCCATTTCAGAGAGGTGTGTAGAGACCGGTTTTGATGCTTTGGAGCCATCTATAGAAAGAGGGAATGCCTGGGTCACATTCTTTACATGGGTAGAAAATGTAGATAGTCTGGCAGCAGTAAAAAAATTGGTCTTTGATGAGAAAAAGTATACCATGAAGGAACTAATTGAGGCGTTAAAGAACAATTGGGAAGGCAAGGAGGAGATGCGTCTAGACTTTGTGAAGAATGCTCCCAAGTGGGGTAATGATGATGATTATGTGGACGAGATAATGGTACGCTGTTTGCGGGAAGCCGCGCGGCATTCAAGAGAGATACGTTGTCCATCGGGAAATACATGGCCGGCCCTGCCCGAGAATGTGAGCGGCAATATTCACTTCGCTCCTATGGTACATGCTTTGCCAAATGGTAGGAAACTGGGAGATGCGTTATACGATGGTGGCGTGTCGCCAGGTCCAGGACTGGATAAAAAGGGCCCTACAGCAGTGCTGAAATCTTGCGGAAAGATAGATCATGTGAGCGATGGAAGGGCATTCCTGTTGAATCAGAGACTTTCTCCCACTCAGCTCTCCGGAGAGAAGGGGTATCAGTTATGGAAGTCCTACATGAAGACATGGGCTGATCTGGGAATTGATCATGTACAGTTTAATATGGTAGATGATGCCACTCTACGTGCAGCGCAGAAGGATCCAGAGCAGTATCAGGAGGTGATCGTTCGCGTGGCAGGTTACAGCGCTCACTTTGTGGACATAAGCCGCAAAACGCAGGATAATATTATACAGAGGACGATTCAGGGTATTGGATAGATGTCAGGGAGACGATTTGAATCTAATATACATATCTATAATAAAATTAGCTGACTACCAATACCTTTAAGTTAATTACTATTCATTTAAGTCAATACTCTGCAGTGTGTTGCCAAGGACAATGAGCAGCTTTGACTATTATGAGGTAGTGAATGTTAGAAATGTAAGACAATATACCCTCACATTACTATAAGTTATTGTGGGGGTTTTTTTATAGGGATTAGATTTATTAAATATTACACTAATGGGAGGTTAGTTAAATGGTACAAAAGAATCAAAGTATTAGTGATGCATCTCATGGGAAGAGCATTGATGAGTTAGAGAGGGATAAAGAATGGTGGTGGGTTGCTGAGAAGAAGAGGTCCAAGCGACTGGATTATCTGAGAAAAGCAGTATGGAAAAAGGGGAGAAAGGGAGGAATGTATGAACCGGGTATAAAGGTCGATCTTGAGAGGCCGCTTCTTTTTACTGAAGCCTGGAAGGAGAACGAGAATGATCCAATAATGATGAGGAGAGCCAAGTCTTTAGCGCATGTTTTGGATAATATTACTATCTTCATTACAGATCAAGCTCAACTTGTTGGATATTTGGGCAGCCTTCCAAACACTATCTATTGGTATCCAGAAATAGCAAGTTTTATCAATGAGGAGATATACAGCGATCCTGTTATAATACCTGAGCCAGAAAATGAATCGCTCAAAACAATGGCTGAAATCAACAATTATTGGGGTTCAAGGGATAGTCTGGGCAAGGTATTTCGAGAATTATCCAGTGAAGAGGCGGTGAAACTTATGAGCACCGTCCTTCTGTGGGGCATACCAGTAGGTGGCAGCTTCGGATATGCAGGAAAAGATTATGAATATTTAATGAGTGGGACGAGGGCATTTGGGAATATCATAGATGAGATACAGGGAATAATAGATGATGCTGAGGATAAAATAGATGGCAATCCAGGACCGGATATTCTTCCGCTCTATGATAAGCTAGCCAATTGGGAGGCTATGCAGATTATACTTGAGGCCTGCATTAGGATGGCTAAGAGATATTCCAGATTAGCGCAGCTAATAGCAGAGAACTTCGAATCCGATCCCAAGCGTAAAGAAGAACTACTTAGGATCGCAGAAACCTGTCAGAATGTGCCGGAGAGCCCCCCAGGGTCCTTTCAGGAATCGCTACAGTATGATCACTTTATACAAATATTTTCCAGATTTGAAGATTTGGATGGGGCATGGCCTGCCCGTCCTGATTACTATCATTGGTCCTATTATGATAAGGACGTAAACAGAGAGAAAAGTATATCTTATGAGGAAGCGCTTGATCTTGTGGGAGAGTTTTTGATTCGCTCCAATGAGATGGGTTATTATCTCCCAAGAATTGGTGCAGAGGGTATTCAAGGAATACCTGGTACATATGTATGGACAATTGGTGGAGTAAATAAGGATGGCACTGATGCATGCAATGATTTGACAATTGCATTTCTTCAAGCTGCAAGGCTTGTTCGTGTATCAAATCCCACTTTTGGATTCAGGTGGCATCCACAGGTACAGGATGAGGTATGGAGAGAGGTATTCGAGTGCATACGGCATGGATTGGGGTATCCCAGCATACGGAACGATCCGGTGTTGATTGCCAATGGTATGCACTGGCATGGACATCCCTTGGAAGAGATGAGAACATGGGTACATCAGGCCTGCATGTCTCCAGCTCCGACTACTAAGCATGGCTATCAACCCTGTCGCATGGCATCGACAACCCTAAATTGTTCAAAAATGGTTGAATATGCCCTGCATAATGGATTCGATAATTGCATCAAGATGCAGATGGGGCCTAAGACGGGTGATGCAAGGACGTTTAAGGATTTTGAAGAGCTTTTCCAGGCATGGGTAAAGCAGATGGAGTGGATGACAAACTTTGGAACTCGGGTAGTTAACCGTGGTCGAGTGAAGAGTCCCGAATTTTATAGTCGTCCATATCTTTCCGCAATTTCCGAAAGATGTGTTGAGAGTGGATTGGATGCATTAGAACCATCAATAGAGAGGGGTAATGCATGGATTACATTCTTTACATGGGTAGAGAATGCAGATAGTCTATCAGCGGTAAAGAAATTGGTATTTGATGAAAAGAAATACACAATGGATGAATTGTTGGATGCTTTGGAGGCTAACTGGGATGGCAAAGAGGTGATGAGATTGGATTTTGTAAAAAATGGTCCTAAATGGGGAAATGATGATGATAATGCTGATGAAATAATGGTACGATGCCTGAGAGAGGTGGCCAGGCATTCCAAAGAGATTAAGTGTCCCTCTGGCAACAATTGGCCTGCGTTACCTGAGAACGTGAGCGGAAATATACATTTTGCAAATATGGTACATGCCTTACCCAATGGAAGAAAGTTGGGAGATGCCCTGTACGATGGCGGCATATCACCGGGGCCGGGATTAGACAAAAGGGGGCCTACAGCAGTGCTGAAATCTTGCGGAAAGATAGATCATGTGAGTGATGGAAGGGCATTCCTGTTGAATCAGAGACTCTCTCCAACTCAGCTCTCAGGGGAGAAGGGGTATCAGTTATGGAAGTCCTACATGAAGACCTGGGCTGATTTGGGATTGGATCATGTGCAATTCAATATGGTAGATGACGCGACCCTTCGTGCAGCGCAGAAGGACCCAGAGCAGTATCAGGAGGTTATTGTTCGTGTGGCTGGTTACAGCGCGCATTTTGTGGACATCAGCCGCAAAACGCAGGATAATATTATACAGAGGACAATACAAGGGTTAGGATAGATATAAAAATGCGGCTAAAGGAGGTGATTGATTTTTTGTTGAGATAAAATTTTATATTTATAATTGTAAACTTATTTAAAAAAATGAAGGGAGGTATAAGTAAATGGAACCAGAAGCACTTAGAGTTACTGAAGTACTTAAAAAGAAAAGTTTAAAGGAACTTGAGAAGAGCAGGGAATGGTGGTGGGTAGCAGAGAAGAAGAGATCCGAAAGACTCGATTATCTCAGGAAAGCAGTTTGGAAGAAAGGGAAAAAGGGGGGAATGTATGAGCCAGGGCTCAAGGTTGATCTTGAAAGACCGCTCTTATTCACAGAGGCCTGGAAAGAAAACGAAAATGAGCCGATAATTATGAGAAGGGCAAAGGCGCTTTCGTACGTTTTTGATAACATAACAATCTTTATTACTGATCATGCTCAGCTTGTTGGATATTATGGGAGTCTTCCAAATACTCTTATGTGGCATCCGGACATAGCAAGCTTCCTTAATGAGGAGATATATAATGACCCAGTTATTATACCTGAGCCTCAGGATGAATCGCTTGAGACTATGGCTGAACTCAACAACTACTGGGGGCCAAGAGATAATCTTGGGAAGGTGTTTAGGGAACTCTCCAGTGAAGAGGCTGTTAAACTCATGAGTACTGTTGTTATGTGGGGGCTTCCTATTGGTGGTAGTTTCGGTTATGCCGGTAAGGACTATGAATATTTTATGACAGGGAAGAGGGCATTTGAAGACATAATAGATGAGATACAGGAAAAAATAGATGATGCTGAGGAAAGGATTGACGGCAATCCTGGGCCGGACATCCTTCCGCTCTATGACAGGTTGACCAATTGGGAGGCCATGCAGATTATACTTGAGGCCTGCATCAGGATGTCGAAAAGATATGCTAGGTTAGCAAAGATTGTTGCTGAGAATTTTGAATCCGATCCAAGGCGTAGGGAAGAACTCTTAAGGATAGAGGAGACCTGTAAGAGGGTGCCTAATAAACTACCGAGGACTTTTCAGGAGTCATTGCAATATGATCATTTTATACAAATATGGACCAGATTTGAGGATTTAGAGGGGGCATGGCCATCTCGACCTGATTATTATCATTGGCCATATTATAATCAAGATGTAAACATTGATAAATGTCTAACCAAGGAGGAGGCGCTTGATCTTGTTGGTGAGTTTATGATTCGCTGCCATGAAGTGGGAGGATATGCTCCACGATTCGCGTCTGAGGGGGTTCAGGGTATAGCCGGTACATGGATATGGACTTTAGGCGGAGTTAAACTCGATGGAAGCGATGCATGCAATGACCTGACCATAGCACTCTTGCAGGCTGCAAGGCTAGTGCGTGTATCAGGGCCTACCTTTGGATTCAGATGGCATCCACAGGTGTCAGATGAGGTGATGAGGGAGGTATTCGAGTGCATACGGCATGGATTGGGGTATCCCAGCATACGCAATGATCCGGTGTTAATTGCCAATGGTATGCACTGGCACAGCCATCCCTTGGAGGAGATGAGAACATGGGTACACCAGGCCTGCATGTCGCCATGCCCTGCTACGAAGCATGGTTTTCAACCAGCTAGAATGGCAACAGCTACGTTGAATACATCTAAGATGATTGAGTATGCTCTTCATAATGGTTTTGACAGATGTATAAATATGCAGATGGGACCCAAAACAGGGGATGCCAGGAAATTTGCAGATTTTGAAGAACTGTTTCAGGCATGGGTAAAGCAGATGGAGTGGATTGTGAATTTCGCAACACGAATAGTAAATCGTGGTAGAGTGAAGAGTCCAGAATATTATGGCCGACCATTTCTCTCGGCTATATCAGAGAAGAGTATCGAGAGTGGTCTTGACGCAGTTGACCCATCGATAGAGAGAGGCAATGCTTGGATTACCTTCTTCACATGGACTGAGAATGCTGATAGCTTAGCGGCAGTAAAGAGATTAATCTTTGATGAGAAGAAGTATACGATGAAAGAGCTTGTTGAGGCATTGGAGAACGATTGGGAAGGCAAGGAAGGGATGCGCATGGACTTTGTGAAGAATGCTCCCAAGTGGGGCAATGACGAAGATTATGTGGATGAGATTATGGTAAGATGTCTTAGGGAGGTGGCTAGGCATTCGAGGGAGGTAAGATGTCCATCTGGTAACACATGGCCTGCATTGCCTGAGAATGTGAGTGGGAATATTCATTTTGCTAATATGGTGCATGCACTTCCCAATGGTAGAAGATTGGGAGATGCGCTGTATGATGGTGGTATATCGCCAGGTCCAGGGCTCGATAAAAAAGGACCTACTGCGGTGCTGAAATCTTGCGGAAAGATAGATCATGTAAGCGATGGCAGGTCATTTTTGTTGAATCAAAGGTTATCACCAGCTCAGCTCTCCGGAGAGAAGGGGTATCAATTATGGAAGTCCTACATGAAGACCTGGGCTGATCTGGGATTGGATCACGTTCAGTTCAACATGATAGATGATGCGACCCTCAGGGCAGCACAGAAGGATCCCGAGCAGTATCAGGAGGTGATCGTTCGCGTGGCAGGCTACAGCGCGCATTTTGTGGATATCAGCCGCAAGACGCAGGATAACATCATACAGAGGACAATACAAGGTTTGGGCTAGGCTTATATTATAATATTATTAGTGTACAGGGGTGGACTCAATAATATCTATTCCTGTACACAATGATAACAGATTAAGGAGAATCTTGACTCTGAATTGAATGCTCCAATCCTTGAATAAGGAGGGCCATAGTTCTGTTAAGAGGGCAGGGTATCCCCAGTGATTTGCCTTCGGAATATATTGCCTGGTTTATATAATCAATCTCTGTACGACTGCCACGAAGTATATCCTGATGCATTGATGAGATGTTATCCGCTGTCATTCGACAGACTTCTTCAACCCTTGAGACTGGATCAGGGTAGGGTAGGGTGACTCCCTTGGCTTCAATTACACTATATGCCTCTATCACAAGATCAGACATCAAATCTCGGACTGGTTGAATCTCAAGAAGCTGCCCATTTCGAATGCGAAGGATTGCTGTTAGTGCGTTTATGCCAACATTTATGAGTAGTTTACCCCAGATTAAATTATCAACCTCACTTGCAATTCCTGTTTTAATGCCAGCATCATTGAAGAGTTTGGATAATTTATTTAAAAATGAATCCTCAGGATGATCGGATTTAACGGAGCCAAAGGAGGTTTCACCTTTTCCCGCATGTCGGACATGATCAATATCAATAAGTGTAGCCCCTTCGGAGGTTATTCCTGCAATAATCTTCGCATCCGGCATATGACTTAGTATCGTTTCCACATTGCCAACGCCATTTTGTAATGTTAATATTGGGCCCTGGTAATTTACCTGCACAAGCTCAAGAATAGCAGATTCGGTCTGATATGCCTTTACGCACAGTATTACGAGGTCAGTGTTAAGTGGGTCCTCCATTCCAACTGTGACCTTCAAATGAAGAATTTGTTCATCATCCATCCCCTGCCATCGTACACCATTTTTATTTAACTGATTAGCTCTTTCTCTACAGTAATCGATTATAGTAACAATAGCTCCTGCTCTATGTAGAAGTCCTGATAAGAGAAGCCCCATAGCTCCAGGACCAACGATCGCTATTCTCATGATGGCACCTTAAGCTGAGTTATTATGTTATCATCCATTTCAAAGGAATGCTCAGCGCTAGGGAACTTCTCATCCAATACATCCCTTATAAATAATTTAATTGCATCTTCTATAATAGGATATAGCTTGGCATATTGTTTGACAAATCGAGGTATAAATTTGTTGAATAGACCGAGAAGATCATTTATAACAAGTACCTGACCATCACAGTGAGGGCCTGAACCGATTCCGATTGTGGGGATGCTGATGTTTTCTGTAATTATTTTTGCTAAACTATCAGGAATACACTCAAGCACAATTAGGCTTGCGCCGGCTTCCTCAAGAGCCATAGCGGAATCCAATTGATATTGGGCAGATGATAAATCTTTTCCCTGTACTTTAAAACCACCCAAAGATGTGGCAATTTGTGGAGTGAGTCCAATGTGTCCCACAACAGGGATGCCGATATTAACAATACCCTTGATGGTGTTCACCATCTCAAGACCGCCCTCCAGCTTCACTGCATCACATCCACCCTCTTTCAAGAAACGACCAGCATTTCGTTTAGCCTCTTCAAGGCTAACTTGGTAGGACATGAAGGGCATATCCCCTATCAGAAGAGCATATTTCATTCCACGCTTAACAGCTCTGCAATGATGTATCATCTCTTCCATTGAAACCGGGACAGTGTTTTCATATCCCAATACAACCATACCTAGGGAATCTCCAACTAATATTGTATCAACTCCAGCCTCATCCAATACCCCAGCCATAGAGAAATCGTAGGCAGTAAGCATGGTAATTTTTTCATTATTAGCTTTTTTAGCTATCAAATTTGGGGGAGTAACCTTTTTTCGTTGATGCATATCTTAACCCACATTAATTTATCAATTAGTGATTAGTAAACACTTGAGTAGATGACAGATTAATCTACTTTCAATGGTAGCAATATTCAATAAGTATGATTGTAAGGAGGGGGTAATCCAATCCATATTATATGCAGGGTGTTGGATGATATCGTAGTTATCATAGCTTATTGAACTGATATTATGTGATACTTATATATTAAGAATGTCAAGTGAATTTAGAGAGGGGTCGTATTATTTCGAGACTTGTCTAGAAAAGGTTATTTTAATAGATTATGAAGAAAGTACTTGATAGTTTCATTATATTATTTGTATATATGTTTAACAGAGTGTTGGTATGGTTACTAACAGATGAAATAATTTATCATTATGCTATCAGAAGTAATTGATAAAATTACTTTATATGTTGATTAAGATTGTTGTAATAAATTAACCTTTATAATTTTGATACTATTAAATTTAATTAGAGGGAGTTGGTCTAATTATGAGAGAAGAAGGTGTAATTAGAGAGGTTATAGGGAATAAGGCCTTGGTTATTCTACAGAGAAGCACAATGTGTAATGCATGTAGTAATAAGGGTATGTGCAGGTCATTGGGTGGTGGTAATGATATGGAGGTTGAGGTTCTTAACACAGCAGGGGCAACAAAGGGTGATCGTGTACAAATATCATTAGAGTCATCTTCATTTCTGAAGATGACATTTCTTGTATATATTGTTCCTCTTCTGAGTCTTGTTTTGGGGGCTTTTGTGGGTTTAAATGTTATTGGTTCTCATTCCCCTGATCATGCTGAATTATTCTCATTACTGTTAGCTATCATTTTCTTTGCGCTTGCATTTATTGTGATTAGTATATTAAGTAAGAGTATGGGCAAAAGGAAAAAATATATGCCAGAAATAACAAAAGTCATCAATATTGCACCGTGATTATAGTCTATGAATATCTTACGAAAATGTATTGGGCCCTATATTTACTAGGGCCCATCAATTTGGTTATCTATCCAAGTCCTTGAATCGTCCTCTGTATGATGTTATCCTGCGTCTTGCGGCTTATGTCCACAAAGTGAGCGCTGTAACCAGCCACTCTAACAATCACCTCCTGATACTGTTCAGGATCCTTCTGCGCTGCTCGAAGAGTCTCATCATCAACCATATTAAATTGCACATGATCCAATCCCAGATCAGCCCAGGTACTCATGTAGGACTTCCATAACTGATAGCCCTTCTCTCCTGAGAGCTGAGTGGGCGAAAGCCTCTGATTCAAGAGGAATGCCCTTCCATCGCTTATATGATCTATCTTTCCGCATGACTTCAGCACCGCAGTAGGGCCTCTTTTATCGAGTCCTGGGCCAGGCGATATGCCGCCATCGTACAGGGCATCACCCAATTTCCTTCCATTTGGTAATGCATGCACAATGCTTGAAAATAGTACATTCCCACTCACGTTCTCTGGTAACGCAGGCCAATTGTTTCCAGAGGGACACTTAATCTCTTTGGAATGCCTGGCCACCTCTCTAAGGCATCGTACCATAATCTCATCCACATAATCATCATCATTGCCCCACTTGGGAGCATTCTTCACAAAGTCCAAGCGCATCTCCTCCTTGCCATCCCAATTATTCTCCAATGCATCAATAAGCTCTTCCATCGTATACCTCTTCTCATCAAAGACTAATCTCTTTATTGCTGCTAAACTATCAGCATTTTCAGTCCATGTGAAAAATGTTAACCAGCAATTCCCACGTTCGATTGATGGCTCAAGAGCATCAAAACCGGTCTCAATACACCTTTCGGATACGGCTGATAAAAAGGGGCGACCATAATTATTTGGACTTTTATATCTGCCGCGACTCATTATCCGGACTCCAAAATTAGTTAGCCACTTCATCTGTTTTGCCCATGCCTGGAATAGTTCTTCAAAATCTGTGAATTTCCTGGCATCTCCTGTTTGGGGTCCCATCTGCATCTTTATACAATGATCATACCCATTATGCAGGGCATACTCAATCATCTTGGAACAGTTAAGAGTTGTTGCCATTCTTGCTGGTTGAGAACCATGCTTCGTAGCAGGGCAGGGCGACATGCAGGCCTGATGTACCCATGTCCTCATCTCCTCCAAGGGATGTCCATGCCAGTGCATACCATTGGCAATTAACACCGGATCATTGCGTATGCTGGGATACCCCAGTCCATGCCGTATGCACTCGAATACCTCCCTCCATACCTCATCAGACACCTTTGGATGCCACCTGAATCCAAAAGTGGGATTAGATACACGCACGAGCCTTGCAGCCTGCAAGAGTGCTATGGTCAGGTCATTGCAGGCATCATTCCCATCCTGTTTTACTCCACCTATGGTCCATACCCAGGTGCCAGTTATACCCTGAATTCCCTCTGCTCCAGATCTAGGAAGATAAAAACCTGTTTCACTGCATCTGATCATATATTCGCCTACTAGATCAAGCGCCTCCTCCTTGGTTAGACGTTTATCGATGTTTACATCATTGTCATAGTATGGCCAATGATAGTAATCTGGTCGAGACGGCCATGCCCCCTCAACATCCTCAAATCTAGTCCAAACCTGAATAAAATGATCATACTGAAAGGATTCCTGTAGAGATCTGGGTGGTCTCCCAGGTACCTGCTCACAGGTTTCAGCAATTCTAAGGAGTTCCTCTTTTCGTTTGGGATCGGATTCGAAGTTCTCGGCTATTATTCGCGCCAATCTGGAATATCTCTTAGCCATTCTGATGCAGGCCTCAAGTATTATCTGCATAGCCTCCCAATTGGCTAGCTTGTCATAGAGTGGGAGGATATCCGGTCCAGGATTGCCGTCAATTTTTTCCTCAGCATCATCTATCTTTACCTGTATCTCATCAATGATCTCATCAAATCCCCTCTTGCCTGTCATAAAGTACTCATAATCCTTGCCAGCATAACCGAAGCTGCCGCCAATAGGCGAACTCCACATAAGGGTGCGTGTCATATACTTTACTACTTCCTCTCCTGAGAGATCCCTTAACACTTTCCCCATACTATCTCTTGCTCCCCAGTAATTGTTGATTTCAGCCATTGTCTCAAGCGATTCGTCCTGAGGTTCAGGTATAATAACTGGGTCGTTATATACTTCTTCATTAAGAATGCTAGCTAATTCACAATACCAGAATATGGTATTTGGAAGACTTCCCAAGTATCCAACAATTTGAGCCTTATCCGTAATGAAGATACTAATATTGTCCATTACATGTGCTACTGCCTTTGCCCTTCTTAACATTATTGGATCATTTTCATTCTTTTCCCAACTCTCTGTGAAGAGTAGCGGCCTTTCGAGGTCAACCTTGACTCCAGGTTCATACATCCCTCCTTTCCTGCCTTTCTTCCAAACTGCTTTCCGTAGATAATCGAGTCTTTCGGATCTCTTCTTCTCTGCTACCCACCACCATTCTCTGCTCTTCTCAAGTTCTTCAGTATTTTTTTTCGGAGATGAATTATTAGTTTTTTTTGTTTCTGAAGTCATCCCTTCTTCCTCCTTTCATTAATATTACCAATGTAGTTAATACTTAACGTGATTTCTATTTTTATATCTGATAGTAAATAAATAGATATAAATTAGGGGCCTCTACCTCTGAGGCCCCATCATCTTTATAGCTATCCTAGTCCTTGAATTGTTCTCTGAATAATATTATCCTGCGTCTTGCGGCTTATGTCCACAAAGTGAGCGCTGTAGCCTGCCACGCGAACGATCACCTCCTGATACTGCTCAGGATCCTTCTGTGCTGCTCGAAGCGTGGCATCGTCAACCATATTAAACTGTACGTGATCCAATCCCAGATCTGCCCATGTCTTCATGTAGGACTTCCATAACTGATACCCCTTCTCTCCGGAGAGTTGAGTGGGAGAAAGTCTCTGATTCAACAGAAATGCCCTTCCATCACTCACATGATCTATCTTTCCGCAAGATTTCAGCACTGCTGTAGGCCCCTTTTTATCGAGTCCTGGGCCTGGCGATATGCCGCCGTCGTATAGCGCATCCCCCAGTTTCCTGCCGTTTGGCAAAGCGTGTACCAGACTCGAAAAAAGTATATTTCCGCTTACATTCTCAGGTAATGCAGGCCAGCTATTGCCTGATGGACATTGTATTTCCTTCGAGTGCTTAGCAACTTCTCTCAGACATCGTACCATTATCTCATCCACAAAATCATCATCATTACCCCATTTAGGAGCATTCTTTACAAAGTCCAAACGCATCTTTTCTTTGCCTTCCCAGTTAGTCTTCAATGCTTCAATAAGTTCATCCATTGTGTATTTCTTCTCATCAAACACCAATCTCTTCACCGCTGCTAAACTATCAGCATTCTCTGCCCAGGTAAAGAAAGTAAGCCAGCAGTTTCCTCGCTCGAGGGATGGCTCTAAAGCATCAAGACCGGCTTCAACGGATTTCTCTGATATGGCTGAGAGGAATGGGCGACCATATTTTTGGGGGCTCCTCATACGTCCCCGATTCATTATCCGTGTGCCATAGTTAACCAGCCATTTCATCTGCTGTACCCATGCCTGAAAGAG
This sequence comes from Spirochaetota bacterium, assembly GCA_034190085.1. Lineage (NCBI taxonomy): Bacteria > Pseudomonadati > Spirochaetota > Spirochaetota bacterium. Next base: position 51,684 of record JAXHTS010000064.1, on the reverse strand, counting down.
TTCTTCAAAATCCTTAAACTTCCTTGCATCGCCTGTCTCTGGCCCCATCTGCATATTAACAATATGGTCAAATCCATTATGCAGAGAATATTCAACCATCTTAGCACAATTCAGGGTCATTGCCATTCGTGCTGGTTGAGAACCATGTTTCGTTGTTGGGCATGGTGACATGCAGGCTTGGTGCACCCATGTCCTCATCTCTTCCAAGGGATGTCCATGCCAGTTCATGCCGTTTGCTATTAAAATAGGATCATTACGAATGCTTGGATAACCCAATCCATGCCGTATGCACTCGAATACCTCCCTCATCACCTCATCCTTTACCTGTGGGTGCCATCTAAAGCCAAAGGTAGGATTGGATACGCGCACGAGTCGCGCTGCCTCCAAAAAGGCTGTAGTAAGATCATTGCAAGCATCACTGCCATCTGTATTGACTCCGCCCAATGTCCATACCCAGGTAGCTGAGATGCCCTGGAGGGCTTCAGCTGCTACTGCGGGTACATATGCCCCTACTTCATTGCAGCGAATCATGAATTCTCCAACTAGATCGATGGCCTCCTCTCTAGTAATCTTCTTCTCAATGTTAACATCGTTGTTATAATATGGCCAATGGTAGTAATCAGGACGGGCAGGCCATGCCCCCTCCCCATCTTCAATTCTTGCCCATATCTGAATAAAGTGGTCATACTGAAAGGATTCCTGGAGGGTTCTCGGAGGTTTTGCTGGAACTCTCTCACAGGTTTCTGCGATTCTAAGTAGTTCCTCTTTTCGTTTGGGATCGGATTCGAAGTTCTCTGCTATTATTCGAGCTAATCTGGAATATCTCTTAGCCATCCTGATGCAAGCCTCAAGTATAATCTGCATAGCCTCCCAATTGGCTAGCTTGTCATAGAGCGGGAGGATATCCGGCCCTGGATTGCCGTCAATCTGTTCCTCGGCATCATCTATTTTTTCCTGTATCTCATCTATTATGTCTTCAAATGCCCTCTCGCCTGTCATAAAATATTCATAGTCCTTGCCTGAATAGCCAAAGCTTCCACCAACCGGAAAACTCCACATAAGTACAAAAGTCATGAATTTAACAGCCTCTTCACCTGAGAGATCTCTCAACATTGTGCCTAAACAGTCTCTCGGAGCCCAATAGTTATTAATATCAGCCATTATCTTAAGCGATTCCTCCTGTGGTTCAGGTATTACAATTGGATCGTTGTATATCTCTTCATTGGCCAATGTAGCTAAATCGCAATTCCATGAGAGGGTGTTTGGCAGACTGCCTAAATAACCCACTAATTGAGCATGGTCAGTAATAAAGATGCTGGTATTATCCATAACATGTGAAATAGCCTTTGCTCTCCTCATCATCACCTGCTCATTCTCATTTTCTTTCCACGCCTCTGTAAATAAAATCGGCCTCTCAATGTCCATCTTGATACCGGGTTCATACATTCCGCCCTTTTTCCCCTTCTTCCAAACAGCCTTTCTTAGATAATCCAGTCGTTTGGATCTTTTCTTTTCAGCAATCCACCACCACTCCTTATTATTTTCGAGTTCCTCCATACTTTTTTTCTGGGGTGCATCACTAATAGTTTCTGTTTCTGGTGACATTTTACAATACCTCCATTTTTTTTATAATTTATAACAATTTATCAATATTTAATCCTTTTCACTCACCTCCCTTTATTTGAATTTTATTTCTATGTATACATTTTATGGTACGTATCCTCAGGTTGTGGTCATTATATAAAATGAAAATCAATATAGAATCAATATTCAATCAATCCAAAATCAATTATTTAATAAAAATGTAAAATATTGAAAATTTTTTATAGTTCTATTCTCCTGTTTATAATTTCGACCTATTCCTTAAGTACAGCGGGGACATCTTCTTTGGTCGTGATTACTCCCTCTGCCAGCATTTCAGCTATCTCTTTTTTGCTATATCCCAGTATCTCCCTATACACATAGTCATTATCCTCGCCTAGGCAAGGGGATACTTTCCAGATATGATTCGGGGTTTTGGAAAGCTGATAGGCTGGAGAATTAAACGCCATATTTCCAATAACTCTATGTTTCATAAAGCGGAAGTGTTTGCGGTGTTTCAGTTGTGGGTCCTTGAACAAATCCTCAGCAGTCTCTACTATACCTGCGGGTATTCCTTCTTTTTGCATCATTTCCATCACTTGTTCAGGAGTATAATTGCAGGTCCACCTACTTATGATATTATCAAGCTCATCCTCGTTTTGCTTTCTCTGAAGGATGGTAGTATATCTTGGATCATTGGCTAATGCAGTATTGTCAGTGATGTTGCAAAAGGCGTTCCATTGTTTGTTGTTCATTACTGCTATAGCTATCCAGCGGTTTTCACCCTTGCAACGATATATACCATGTGGAGCCATTTGGTTATCTCGATTGCCCAAGCGATTTTGGATCCTACCGTTGACTGTATAATCCAAAAGAATCTGTCCGATAAATTGAGCTCCAACCTCCACCTGAGATTGATCAAGATACATCCCCTTACCCGTTTTCATTCGCCTAAGAAGGGCTAATATTAGAGTCAAACATAAATACCAGGGTGAAATGAAATCGGTGTAGTTGTTAAAGAGTGGTAAGGGTGATCTATCGGGCCAACCCAGAAGATGACAGAAACCCGCGTATGAGGTGCCGAACATCCCATAGCCACCGAATTTGGCATAAGGCCCGATTTGACCCATTTGGCAAGTAGAGTAGTATATAATGTCTGGTTTTATTTTTTGGCAGTTTTCATAATCCAGCCCCCATTTGGCCATTGTCCCTGGAGTCATGCTATCAGTAATAACATCAGCCCATTCAACCAGTCTTTTAGCAACCTCTTGTCCCTTGGGCATATTCAAATCAAGACTCATGCCATATTTATTTGTATTATAGCAAGCCCCAAATGCGCTTCGGTCTATTCCAGGTTTGAAATCCTTAAAAGGAAAAATAGTCCGTAGGGTATCCGGATAGCGATGACATTCAACACGTATAACCTTGGCTCCATGCTCAGCAAGTTCCCTCACTACCTGAGGACCAACGCCGACCCAGGAGAAGTCAGCGACCTTTATTCCTTTGAATATCTGTTTTTTCCTATTCATATCCTCCTCCTTATATTACTCCCTGACCCTTCAAGAGGCAAAGTTGATCCCTTGTTAAATCCAATTCTTTCGAGTATATCTCTTCATTGTGCTCTCCAATTAATGGGGCTCGTCGTTGTGGTTTGTATGATGGAAGACCATTAAATTTAATAGGATACCCTGGATATGTGATTGTCTCTCCTAATTCAGGGTGTTCCACTTGTACCCAAAATTCTCTAGCTGCTAGTTGAGGACTTTCAACTACATCCTTGGGATCGCAAACTGGGATAAGCAGAATATCTTTAGCCACAGCTTCATCAAAGAGGTCTTGTTTTCGTTTGGTAGGAAAATATTCGTTTAATCCTTTTTCTAATTGATCAATTATTGTTGTCCCATCTGACTCCACTCCAAGGGCTTTATTTATTGCTGCAGACATGAAATCCCAATTGGACCAATCAAAGTCCTTGAGATCCAGTAAGTATCCATCGGAGTTGGCTATTGAAGTCAAATTTTTAGATGAGGTTACCATCCCTGCCTGAGCCCCCCCTCCTAACATACTTAAAACATAGCCATCCTTAGTTGGATAGATGAGTTGCGAGACCCTCTTGCCCATAAAACCCATTCCAGGACCAACCCCTGTACATATCATTTTGCATATATCCCACATCTCGGCAGCAATCATCAGGGACAAAACAACCGCCTGCTGGCAGGATACATCAACATGTTGTCCTTCGCCAGTTAACTCTCTCCAGTAATGTGCCATTATTGAACCCAGAGCGCCATGCACCCCCCCCTGGAAATAGAATTGAGGCGCGTTAATTCTCACAGGTCCTCGATCTATCTCTCCATAGATGCAGCTCATTCCACCCATGGATACACCAACGATGTCAGTAGCCTTATAATGAGCATAAGGCCCAGTCTGACCAAAGGGGGTGATTGAGGTCATGATGATTCCAGGATTGATCTTCTCTAATTCAGAGTATCCCAATCCAAGGCTTTCCATATGCCCAGGGGGAAAGCTTTCAATTACAAAATGAGCCTTCTTTACTAATCTCTTGAAGATATCCCTCCCATCATTAGACTCGATATCCATGGTTATTCCCCTCTTATTAAGGGCAGTCCAGAACCAGTAAAGACTCTTTTCTGGATCAGGGATATCGTGATAGTATGGGCCGATGTTTCTAGCTGGGCTCCCACCTGGTGGTTCAATCTGGATCACATCAGCTCCAAGATCTCCCAATATCTTCCCACATAGCATTCCACCCTCATCGGACAGATCAAGAATCCGATAACCCCCGAGAAGAGTTTCAACTTCTTGCTCAACAACCATAATTACACCTCCAAAATGAAATTTCCCTTGAATACATATCTATTTATTGTATTAGACGCAGAGTTGTGTACACAATGAGTTGTGAATCAGCATCTGATCGTTAACCAGCGTGAATGCAGTTACAGTAGTTTTAGCTTAGAATAGGATTCTATTGCAAAGTCTTCCATCTAACTAACAGCAGTATATAAAAACTCGATTTTCATTGGATTCACAAATAGAAGTATTTTAATTACTTCAGTTATCAGTGGGGAGTGTAGATTATTCCTCCACATGTTATGCATAAATGTCATGCCTCTTCGGTTTTAATAAGATTAGTCAAGACTTATTGATTTGTTTAGTAATGGTAGGTCCAGAACGGCATTGGCGAATGAGAGAAAACAGACATCTCTTTGTGTATAAAGCAATAGGAATTAGTAGATCTAGGTTGATTCCCAATATGATACCTATCTATAGCTTTTAAAGCCTCAAGTCTATGTGACTTCAATTGCTTTGCTTTTCCCTCAGATTAGCTTTTGTGGTAATAAAATCTGTACATGAAGAAAAAATCAAGAACAAAAGCTGACATTTAGTTATTTTCATTGTATCAAAGCTGAAAGTGAAATCCTATAGTTAGGGGAGCACATTAATTCCCTTTTAATCTATAGATTTTTATGTTATTGATATTGTTGAGGTAATAATAGTTTTTCTTGATATATTTGTTTATCAGTGGTAATGCTTCAGGTTTAAGATGGAAATTTGAGAGGCCATTTTCTGAAGTATCAATAAACAGAACAGGTTTTTTGGTTTCAATGATGTTAATAAAGTATTCTTCAAATATCCTTGCTAAATCTATTGAATGGGGATCGCCACTTATGTATAAGTTAGAGATATGGATAATCATATTTTTTAGCCATAGAGATTTTCCTCCCATTCTCCTCTCTGAAAAGTAATAGAGATAGGGACCATCACCCCAAACAAAGATCTTATCTTCTGGTTGTGTTACTTCTTTAATATAATTGCAGGCTTCCATATATGTAGAATCTGGTAAAAGATAGTCATTAAAGCTTCCAATCAACACTGTTCTAGTCCAGTAAAGGATCTTCCCCTCTTTATAGAAGCCGATAGGGAAATAATGCTTTATGATAATGTCCTTTGTATTCCATAATAAAAAGAAGAGCGATGGTATTAGAATCAATGGTGTCAATCTCTGCTTAAGGCAACAGATCATTCTGGTTTTGTATTTTATCAAAGCAATAGATGAAAGGATGCATAGGCTAGGATAGATTGCAATAAAGTAATGAAAATATAGACGAATCCCTCCTGAAAATACCATCAAAAATGAGAGTATGAAAAGGAGCGAGACTGCTGACTCGTAGGGAGTATCGGATTTAAATCTATTATTGAAGAATCTAATAATATATATAATTGCAGGAATCCATAAAACACAATGCCAGAGTAAAAGCATCCCCTGGCGATGAGCATATTTTATTATGAATATAAATGGATCGAAACCGCGAACAGTTGAATAGAATATCCACGTTTTGAGGTATGCAATAATTTTTTGTGTATGGGTTGTAATAGAACTATAATCTATCAAGTATATAGAAATAATTAGCAATAGCAGTCCGATCGAAATCACCATAAGGATATATTTTGTGTTTACCCTCTTTGTTAAATAGGGATAATATACTATTGTATATAGGGCGATAAATATAAAAAATATTAACCCATGAATCTTCACATAAGCAGCGGCAAACCCCATCACCATAAATAATAAAAGGAATAATATCCTCTTCCACTTCCTGTTACTTAAATACATTATAAAATAATATAGCCCTGCTGTAATGGGAAGGTTATAGACTATTTCACCATTGGTCGCCATAAAATGTCGATTGAATGAAGAGATTAGAATTGCGTACAATATAGCTCCAAGAACCCCAGTATGGAAGTCTTGAAGTTTGACTCCAATTAGAAATATATATATGGATGTAGAGAAGATGATAAAAATTGTGAATAAATGGACTATTACAAAACCCTTATCATATGAGAGACTGTATGATAGTTTAAATATAGCGTGATACAGCGGTAATTTGCTTTCATCGAAATCCTCACCAGGTATATTACCAGCTAAATATTCATATACCTGGACAATGGCAGCTAGTTCATCAACATCATAATAGTCATTGAATAGGGTTGGAAGACGAAATAGCAGGCTAATAAAAAATAGGATTAAAAAAAAATGAACCCTTCTCTTTTCCAGATTTTTGATAAGTGATAAGAATTTCATTTATATAAGATATATTTTAACTTTTTTCAGGTAGTTATATAATTGAAGATATCAATTGCATTTTTTTTCTGCTATAAACCTAGCAAATTCAAGGTCAAGGGGTGTTGTGATCTTAATATTACTATAGTCTCCCTCGATAATTTTTACATTATATCCTGCTTCTATTGCCAGTTGAACATCATCAGAAGAATCTGTTATATCCCTTAGAAGTGCAACCTCGTGGGCTTCTCTGATTATGCTATATTTGAATGATTGTGGGGTTTGAGTGTAATATAGTTTTGCTCTATCTGGTATATGCTTGATGAGGTCTCTGTCAGCTTCAGCGATGGTATCAATCGCTTTTATGTAAACGCCACAGGCTCCATAAGCCTCAGTCTCTTCTATGCATTTATCTATTAATTCTTTTTTTATAAACGGCCTTGCTGCGTCATGAAAAACTAGAATATCATCGCTATTAAAATCAATGCTATGCAATGCATTGTATGATGATCCCTGTCTGGTCTCGCCTCCAGGTATAATTTTAGTGATATTAGAGATTTTATGTTCCTTAACTATCTCTTCTATGAGTAGAGTATATTCAAGTGGGGTAATTACTATTATTCCATTTATCTTGGGATGAATATTGAATTTCTCCAGGGACCATGTAATTATTGGTCTATTGTATAGATTGACAAATTGCTTTGGGAGATTATTCCCAAGTCTTGCTCCCTGTCCGCCTGCTAAGATTATGCCAAATACTCTATACATCTTCTTATTGGTTTGTCCCCCATCATTCATAGGATGTAGGTTATCCCCTATCGTAAATTATCTTAATTATAGGATGATTTACAATACCTTCAGTTTGGCAACCATTTTATCGGTAGTAAACTGATTAAAATTCTTCCTGATCCTAGTTGGAAAGATGATATTAATTATTATGATACCCTTCACCCCGCTATAGGAGAATAAGTATAAAGCAGGTACTCAACAATTGGAGACTGGTTTGGAAATTGTTCAATTTGTTCCTTTTTAGCTGATTATACTTTGACAAAACAATTACTTTCTGATATTAGTCGTCAAAAGTTATATAAAATAAAAAAGGAAGATAAAGGAATGAAGGGAATTATACTTGCAGGAGGATATGGCACAAGGTTATATCCTATCACCAGGGTTGTATGCAAACAGCTTTTGCCTGTATACGATAAACCCATGATCTACTATCCCCTTTCCACGCTTATGCTTGCTGGCATCAATGAGATTCTTATTATATCAACTCCGGTTGATTTACCAAGGTTTAAGGAGCTGCTGGGGGATGGCGCTTCTCTTGGGTTAAGCCTTTCCTATATGGTTCAGGATGAGCCCAGAGGCCTGGCGGATGCCTTTATTGTTGGCGATGGGTTTATTGGTGATGATAATGTTTGTCTTATCCTTGGTGATAATATTTTTTATGGGCATGGATTGCCGGAATTATTGATGGATGCTGAGTCAAATCAGGATGGAGCAACAGTATTTGGTTATTATGTAAATGATCCTGAGAGGTATGGTGTGGTTGAATTTGACAATGATGGTAGAGTATTATCAATTGAGGAGAAACCTAAGAATCCAAAATCGAACTTTGCTGTTGTAGGATTATATTTTTATGATAACACTGTTGTAGAGATTGCTAAATCATTAGAACCATCCCCAAGGGGAGAGATCGAGATAACTGATGTAAATCGCGTCTATCTTGACAGGGGAACCCTAAAGGTTAAACTGATGGGTAGAGGATTCGCATGGCTTGATACAGGCACACATACTTCAATGATTGATGCTGCAATGTATGTTAAGACAATTGAAGACAGGCAGGGTTTGAAGATTGCAAGCATTGAGGAGATCGCTTACAAGAAGGGATTTATAGATGAAGTGCAATTGAGAAAAATAGCCGAGCCATTGAGGAAGTCTGGCTATGGCGAATATTTGTTAAAGATACTGGAGACGAAGATATAGATGCCTTTCAATTTTACAACATTGGAGATAGAAGGTTTGATATTGGTTGAGGCCAGGGTCTTTAGTGATGAGAGGGGCTTTTTTCTTGAATCATATAAGGAATCCGATTTTATCTCAAATGGAATAACCCATGATTTTGTTCAGGATAACCATTCCCTATCGAAAAAGGGTGTGATTAGGGGGCTTCACTATCAGCTTAATCCAAAAGCCCAGGGTAAGCTTGTAAGGGTTATGACCGGGGCGGTATGGGATGTGGCTGTTGATATTCGCAAGGATTCTGCAACATTTTTAAAGTGGCTAGGGGTTGAGCTTTCAGGGGAGAATAATAAAATGCTCTATATCCCTCCTGGATTTGCGCATGGATTTATTGCTTTAACGGATAATGTACATTTAACATATAAATGTACAGAGGAGTATGATCTAATTCTTGATACTGGCATCAGATGGGATGATCCGGATATCGGAATCAGGTGGCCTTTGAAGGAGGTAATTGTATCAGAAAAGGATAAGCAATTACCCTTATTTAAGAATGCTATACTATTTGATTGGGATAAGTAATAATGACCTCCTTTGAAAATAAGAAGAGGGTGGGCGAATAGAATGATAATTTTCTTTATATTATCATCCTAATGTAGTATTCTATAGGTGTATCCATCCCTTATTATTGTATCATTTTTGATTGCTTCAAAGAAATATCAACTAAAGGTCATTATTTTTTTAGGAAGCGTTTAAGTGAGAATTTTGAAGAGTTTGGGCCATCATGATCATGGTTGTAAAAGGATATCCAGCAGGAAAAGGCTTGGACTTGTAATATTATTAAATTCAGTAATAACTGTTACAGAATATATTGGTGGTATCCTTTCGGGAAGCCTGGCTCTTATTTCAGATGCCGGACATAATCTATCTGATGTGCTTTCCCTAATGCTCGGGTATGCTGGGGAGAGGGTATCAGAGATCAAACCTGGTCGTAAATATTCCTTCGGATTAAAGAGATTTGAGACGCTTATAGCATTAGCAAATGCACTGAGTCTGGTTGCCATTGGGATATACATTCTTTATGAAGCAGCTGAGAGATATGCAAATCCGGTTTCCATTAATATTAAGATAGTGCTGCCAATTGCATTTATTGGTTTTCTTGGAAATCTATTTTCAATCCTCATATTGAACATAGCAAAAGAGAGCAATCTCAACATGAAGGCTGCTTTTCTGCATCTTTTCTATGATGCAATATCATCAATTGCAGTAATGATTGTTGGAATTGTACTCTATTATACAAATTGGCTTTGGATAGATATTGGTATCAGTATTCTAATTGTATTCATGATTATTTGGAGTTCAATATCTATAATTGGAGAATCACTACGAATTTTTCTTCAAGGAGTGCCTGATAATATTGACATAGATGCGATTTATGCCAGCATGTTAGCTATTGATAATATTGAAAGCATTCATGGCCTTCACGTTTGGTCAGTCAGCTCTTCGGAGGTTTTCCTCTCCTGTCATATTTGCCTTAATAATTTCGATTTATTTGATTCGGATGATATTATTATTAATGTTAATTCAATGTTAGAAGAGAAATTTGGGATAGGTCATACAACATTGCAGTTGGAGAATAGAAATCTTTGCAATATGGATGGTGGTTGTTGTAAATGAGAATATTGATTTTGATAGTTTATTTTACCATCCTTTGTATTATTAGGAATGAATAATTATGATTTGGCTTATTGGAAATAAGGGTATGCTCGGTACTGATGTTGAAGAGGGCTTTAAGCGAATGAATGTTGATTACTTTGCATCTGACAGAGAAGTTGATATAATGGATCATGAAGCGTTAAAGAATTTCATTGGGGATAGGGATATTCAATGGATAGTAAATTGTTCTGCATATACGGCTGTTGATAAGGCAGAGGATGAGCCTGCTATGGCCTTTGGGATCAATGCAGAGGGCGTCTTAAATATTGTTAAAATTGCAAAGTGGAAGAAGGCAAGGCTTATACATGTCTCTACCGATTATGTCTTTGATGGTCATAACAATGATGGGTATGTTGAACAGGACGAGACGAAACCCATGGGGATTTATGGTAGAAGCAAGCTGGAAGGTGAGAGAAATATTATAGATAACCTTAGTTGCTACTTCATCATAAGAATATCATGGCTCTTTGGAAAGCATGGTAATAATTTTGTTTATACAATGTTGAGATTGTTTGGTGAGAGGGATGAGGTTAGGGTAGTATCCGATCAATGGGGTAGCCCATCCTATGCTAGGGATGTAGCCGAGGTAATATCTAAGATAATTATTGATGATCATAAAGAGTATGGTATATATCATTTTACTAATGAAGGCATGACCAACTGGTTTGAATTTGCCATGGAGATATATAGATTAGCAAGAGAATATGAACTAATTGGTAAATCTGTTCAAATTGTGCAGGTAACAACAGAGGAATATCCAACCAGGGCAGAGAGGCCAAAAAATTCCTATTTGTCAAAGGAAAAGATTAAGGGGGCATTGAGTATTAGTATTTCATCATGGCAGAGGGCAATAGACAATTTCTTAAGGGATATCGCCAATAATAAGATGAATAAATAATAAAGGAAGGGACTCAATCGGGATTCACTTCCTTAGGAAAACCGGTGTTAATTGTAAAATAAAGCATAAGGGAATATAAAGGCATGAGAAAATTGAAGAACATCATAGTAACCGGAGGATCTGGTTTTATAGGATCAAATTTTATTCACCATATCTTTGAAAGAGGAAATTTTGATGGGAGAATAATAAATGTTGATAATCTTACCTATGCAGGCAATCCGGAGAATCTTAAGGATATTGATGAAATTTATGGTGGAGAGAAATATTTTTTTGAGAAGGCAGATATATGCAATTTTGATAAAATTAATGATATTTGTAAGAGGTATGATATTGATACAATTGTACACTTCGCTGCTGAATCGCATGTGGATAGATCAATATACGGACCTAAGGATTTTATTGAGACCAATATAGTCGGCACATTCACCCTGCTTGAGATTGTCAGATCATTATGGGAGGGAAGGGACGATGTATTGTTTCATCACGTTAGCACTGATGAGGTATATGGCTCCCTTGGGGAGAGGGGGTATTTTTATGAGGATACACCCTATGATCCACACAGCCCCTACTCAGCGTCAAAGGCTTCCTCAGACCATATGGTAAAGGCTTATTCCCATACCTATGGGTTGCCTGTAACCATATCCAACTGCACAAACAATTATGGTCCTTATCAGTTTCCTGAAAAGCTTATTCCGCTTATGATATTGAATATCATGGAAGGAAAGCCATTGCCCATATATGGTGACGGAAAGAATATAAGGGATTGGCTCTATGTAGATGACCACAACAGCGCAGTATGGATGATAATGAACAAAGGAATAATTGGAGAGACATATAATATTGGCGGTGAGAATGAATGGGAAAATATTAGGCTTGTTAATGTGATAAGTGAGAAAATGGCGGCATATTTAGGCAAACATAGGGATGAATATAAGAATCTCATTGAATTTGTAAAGGATAGACCAGGACATGATAGAAGATATGCAATAAATTGTGATAAGATAAAGGGTGAATTGCAATGGTGTCAGGGTGTAGACTTTGATGAGGGGCTTAATAAGACTATTGAATGGTATCTTAAGAATGAGGATTGGGTGAATAATATAAGAAGCGGTAATTATAAAAAATGGATTGAGAAGAATTATGAGAAGCGATAGGAGATTTCCTTTATTTTATACAATTTTGGAATTCATAGAATAATTTGAGCATAGGGAAGGCCCCTTTGCAGAGGCCTCCTGTTCTGATTCATTATCCTAATCCCTGAATTGTCCTCTGTATGATATTATCCTGCGTCTTGCGGCTGATGTCCACAAAATGCGCGCTGTAACCGGCCACACGAACGATCACCTCCTGATATTGCTCAGGATCCTTCTGTGCTGCCCTTAGCGTAGCATCATCAACCATATTAAATTGAACGTGATCTAATCCCAGGTCAGCCCAGGTCTTCATGTAGGATTTCCATAACTGATAACCCTTCTCTCCAGCCAATTGGGTTGGTGATAAACGCTGATTCAAGAGGAATGCCCTTCCGTCGCTTATATGATCTATCTTTCCGCATGACTTCAATACCGCTGTAGGCCCCTTCTTATCCAGTCCGGGACCTGGTGATATGCCCCCGTCGTATAGCGCATCCCCCAGCTTCCTTCCATTTGGCAGGGCATGAACCATAGGAGCAAAGTGAATATTCCCACTCACATTCTCTGGCAATGCCGGCCAGTTGTTGCCGGATGGACACTTTATCTCATGTGAATGTCTCGCCACCTCCTTTAAACAGCGAACCATTATTTCATCAACATAATCATCGTCATTGCCCCACTTAGGCGCATTCCTTACAAAGTCCAATCTCATTTCCTCTTTGCCTTCCCAATTGTTTTCTAGAGCTTCAACCAACTCATCCATAGTATATTTCTTCTCATCAAATACCATTTTTTTTACTGCAGCGAGACTATCAGCATTCTCAACCCATGTAAAGAATGTGATCCATGCATTCCCTCTCTCAAGTGATGGCTCAAGCCTGTCGAGACCACTCTCAATGGAAACTTCAGAGATGGCCGAAAGAAAGGGTCGTGTGAAAGCCTTTGGACTTTGATAGCGAGCACGGTTAATAATCCGTGTCCCGAAGTTCGTCATCCACTCCATCTGTTTTACCCATGCCTGGAAAAGCTCTTCAAAGTCTGTAAAGTTTCTCGCGTCTCCAGTCTTGGGTCCCATCTGCATCTTGATGCAATTATCGAATCCATTATGCAGGGCATATTCAACCATCTTGGAACAATTAAGTGTTGTTGAGGCCATTCGGCATGGCTGAGAGCCGTGCTTTGTTGTGGGGCAAGGCGACATGCAGGCCTGGTGAACCCATGTCCTCATTTCCTCCAAGGGATGACCGAACCAGTGCATACCATTAGCAATCAAAACCGGATCATTCCGTATGCTGGGATAACCCAATCCGTGTCTGATGCACTCGAATACCTCTCTCCACACCTCATCCTGTACCTTGGGGTGCCATCTGAATCCAAAGGTAGGATTTGCCACACGCACAAGCCTTGCAGCCTGTAAAAAGGCAATGGTGAGGTCATTGCATGCGTCAGTGCCGTCCTGATTTACTCCACCAAGGGTCCATACCCAGGTAGCCTGTATGCCCTGAAGCGCCTCAGCCCCAAATCTAGGCATATAACCCGCCAATTCATAACTGCGAATTAAAAATTCTCCTATAAAATCGATCGCTTCGTCATTTGTAATATTTTTCTCTATGTTAACATCTCTATCATAGCATCGCCAATGGTAGTAATCCGGACGGGCCGGCCAAGCTCCTTCCCCATCCTCAAACCTGCTCCATACTTGAATAAAGTGATCATACTGCAACGATTCCTGAAAGGTATTTGGGGGTTTGCCTGGCACCCTCTCACAGCACTCAGCAATCTTGAGCAGTTCTTCTTTTCGCTTTGGATCAGATTCGAAGTTCTCGGCTATTATTCGGGCAAGTCTGGAATATCTCTTTGCATATCTTATGCATGCCTCAAGCGCAATCTGCATTGCCTCCCAATTGGATAGCCTGTCATAGAGTGGTAGAATATCCGGCCTTGGATTGCCGTCTATCTTCTCCTCTGCCTCATCTATTCTTTCCTGTATCTCATCGATTATGTCTTCAAATCCCCTCTCGCCAGTCATGAGATACTCATAATCCTTGCCAGCATACCCGAAGCTACCTCCGATAGGTACCCCCCACATTATTACGCTAGACATCATCTTCACAGCTTCTTCGCTGGATAACTCTCTAAACACCTTGCCCAGACTGTCCCTTGAACCCCAATAATTATTTATTTCAGCCATAATCTTAAGCGATTCATCTTCAGGCTCAGGAATTACAACCGGATCATTATAAATCTCTTCGTTTACAAAGCTTGCCAGCTCGCAATTCCACATAAGGGTGTTCGGAAGACTTCCCAGATAACCCATAATTTGTGAGCTGTCAGTAATAAATATGGTGATGTTATCTAGGATATGTGCTAATGAATTAGCCCTTCTCATAGAAAGAGGTTCATTCTCGTTTTCTCTCCAAGCCTCTGTAAACAATTGCGGCCTTTCAAGATCAATCTTCACGCCAGGTTCATACATCCCGCCCTTTCTTCCCTTCTTCCAAGCCGCTTTTCTTAGGTAGTCCAGTCTTTTGGATCTCTTTCTTTCAGCTACCCACCACCATTCTTTATCCTGCTCCAACTCTTCAATACTCTTTTTTTGTGTTACACTAGTATTCCCTGCTTTATCTGACATCTATTATTACCTCCTATTTCTTAATATTGAATAGTATATACTGCTAAAATGTATAATAGATCCTCCACCCTATTAGCATAATTAGTTATAGTGAATAATCCATTATTATGGATTTCCATAATAATGCTTAACCGAGTCCTTGAATTGTTCTCTGTATAATGTTATCCTGTGTTTTGCGGCTGATGTCTACAAAATGCGCGCTGTAACCAGCCACACGTACGATCACCTCCTGATACTGCTCAGGATCCTTCTGCGCTGCCCTTAGCGTAGCATCATCAACCATATTAAACTGTACATGATCTATTCCAAGATCAGCCCATGTCTTCATGTATGATTTCCACAACTGATAACCCTTCTCGCCAGAAAGCTGAGTTGGCGAAAGCCGCTGATTCAACAGAAATGCCCTTCCATCGCTTATGTGATCTATCTTTCCGCATGACTTCAGCACTGCTGTAGGTCCTTTTTTATCAAGACCTGGGCCTGGTGAAATACCGCCATCGTATAGCGCATCACCCAGTTTTCTGCCATTGGGTAGTGAATGAACCATAGGTGCAAAGTGAATATTTCCGCTGACATTTTCAGGCAATGCCGGCCAGTTGTTGCCGGATGTACACTTTATCTCATGTGAATGCCTTGCCACCTCTTTCAGGCATCTTATCATGATTTCGTCAACATAATCGTCATCATTTCCCCACTTTGGAGCGTTCTTCACGAAATCCAAACGCATCTTCTCTCTTCCTTCCCAATTGCTCTCCAAAGCGTCTATTAGATTTTTCATCGAGTACTTTTTTTCATCAAATACGAGTTTTTTTACCGCCGCCAAGCTATCTGCATTCTCCACCCATGTAAAGAAGGTAACCCATGCATTGCCCCTCTCTAACGATGGCTCAAGCCTGTCAAGACCCGTCTCAACCGAGGCTTCAGAAATAGCAGAGAGAAAGGGACGTCCGTAAAACTCAGGACTCTTCATCCTACCGCGGTTTACTATCCTTGTGCCAAAATTCATCAACCACTCCATCTGTTTTATCCATGCCTGGAAAAGATCTTCAAAGTCTGTAAAGGTCCTTGCGTCACCCGTCTTGGGCCCCATCTGCAGTTTAATGCACTGATCAAATCCATTGTGAAGAGCATATTCAACCATTTTTGATGTGTTAAGTGTTGTGGAAGCCATGCGGGCAGGTTGTGCGCCATGCTTCGTAGCAGGACAGGGAGACATGCAGGCCTGGTGTACCCATGTCCTCATCTCCTCCAGAGGATGACCAAACCAATGCATTCCGTTTGCTATTAGTACTGGATCATTTCGTATGCTTGGATAACCCAAACCATGTCGTATGCACTCAAATACCTCTCTCCATACCTCATCGGACACCTGGGGATGCCATCTGAATCCAAAGGTAGGATTTGCCACGCGCACCAATCTTGCTGCTTGCATAAAGGCAATGGTGAGATCATTGCATGCGTCAGTGCCGTCCTTATTCACTCCACCAAGAGTCCATACCCAAGTGGCCTGTATTCCTTGTAGCGCTTCGGCTCCTACTGATGGCATGTAACCCGCCAATTCAGCTGAACGAATCATAAATTCGCCTATAAGATCGATCGCTTCATCCCTGGAAATATTTTTTTCAATGTTAACATCCCTGTTATAGCAGGGCCAGTGATAATAGTCAGGTCTGCATGGCCAGGCTCCTTCTCCATCTTCAAACCTGCTCCACACTTGAATAAAATGATCATACTGCAACGATTCCTGAAAACTCCTTGGAGGTTTGGACGGTACCCTTTCACATGTCTCAGCAATGCGAAGTAGTTCCTCTTTCCTTTTGGGATCTGATTCAAAGTTTTCCGCTATTATTCTTGCCAGCCTCGAATACCTATTAGCATATTTAATACATGCCTCTAAGATAACCTGCATAGCCTCCCAATTGGATAACCTGTCATATAGTGGCAAAATATCCGGACCAGGATTGCCGTCAATCTTCTCCTCTGCTTCGTCTATCCTCTCCTGTATCTCATCAATAATGTCCTCAAATCCCCTCTTGCCCGTCATCATATACTCATAGTCTTTGCCTGAATATCCAAAGCTCCCTCCAATAGGGAGACCCCACATAAGAACAGTGCTCATGGCCTTAACCGCCTCCTCACTGGAGAGTTCTCTGAAGACCTTCCCGAGATTATCTCTTGGCCCCCAGTAGTTGTTGAGTTCAGCCATAGTCTTGAGGGATCCCTCCTGGGGCTCTGGGATTACCATTGGGTCATTGTATATTTCTTCATTGAGAAAGCTTGCAATATCCACATACCACATGAGAGTATTGGGAAGACTCCCAAGATAGCCCACAATCTGAGCATGATCCGTTATATGTATAGTAATGTTGTTAAGCACATGCTCTAGGGCCTTTGCTCGTTTCATCATAATTGGATCATTTTCATTTTCCTTCCAACTTTCTGTAAAGAGGAGGGGCCTTTCAAGATCAATCTTTACGCCTGGTTCATACATCCCTCCTTTTTTGCCCTTCTTCCACACTGCCTTTCTCAAGTAGTCCAGTTTTTTAGACCTTTTCTTTTCAGCTACCCACCACCATTCTCTGCTTTTCTCCAATTGATCTATACTTTTTTTATCTGGCGCAATATTTAATCTTTGTTCATCTTGTGTCATTGTTCTTACCTCCCATTTTTTATTTATCTAATAATAATATCTATTCTAATATATTATATCACCTCCTTCTCTTCAGATTTATTTAATTCATTATTAGTAATAAATATTATTCAACTAATCCTGATTGGTTGGTAAATTTCATAACAAAGTGAAGGGCTCAATATATGAGCCCTTCAGTATAATCATTCTCTAACCCAACCCATGAATGGTTCTCTGTATAATATTATCCTGCGTCTTACGGCTGATATCCACAAAGTGAGCGCTATAGCCTGCCACACGAACGATCACTTCCTGATATTGCTCAGGGTCCTTCTGCGCTGCTCGAAGTGTCGCATCGTCTACCATATTGAACTGTACATGGTCTATTCCAAGGTCAGCCCATGTCCTCATGTAGGATTTCCATAGCTGATAACCCTTTTCTCCTGAAAGCTGAGTCGGAGATAAACGCTGGTTTAATAGAAATGCTCTTCCATCATTGATATGGTCAATCTTGCTACATGACTTCAATACTGCTGTGGGCCCCTTCTTATCCAATCCAGGACCAGGTGAAATCCCGCCATCGTATAGCGCATCCCCCAACTTCCTTCCATTGGGAAGGGCATGGACTAGATTCGAAAAATGTATGTTTCCGCTTACATTCTCCGGCAGCGCTGGCCATGTGTTGCCAGATGGGCATCTTATTTCTCGTGAATGTCTTGCTACCTCTCTAAGGCACCGTACCATCATCTCATCCGCATAATCATCATCATTACCCCACTTGGGAGCGTTCTTCACAAAATCCAGACGCATATCCTCTTTGTCTTCCCAGTTAGTCTCAAGGGCAGTAATAAGCTCATCCATGGTGTATTTTTTATCATCAAAGACCAACTTTTTTACTGCTGTTAAACTATCCGCATTCTCTGCCCATGTGAAAAAGGTCATCCAGCAATTACCATTCTCTTTATCTGGCTCCATTACATCAACACCCATGTCTATTGATCTCTCAGTAATGGATGATAGAAAGGGTCGTCCATAATTTTGAGGACTCCTTACCCTTCCATGGTTCATTATCCGCACTCCAAAATTGCACAACCACTCCATCTGTTTGACCCATGCCTGAAAAAGCTCCTCAAAGTCGGTAAACTTCCTGGCATCTCCAGATTCAGGACCAACCTGCATATTTACTACATGATCAAATCCATTATGCAGGGCATATTCAACCATCTTAGCACAATTCAGCGTAACGGCCATTCTGCAGGGTTGAACACCATGCTTTGTTGTTGGGCATGGAGACATGCAAGCCTGGTGAACCCATGTCCTCATCTCCTCTAAAGGATGACCATGCCAATTCATTCCATTTGATATGAGTATTGGGTCATTTCGTAGACTTGGATAACCTAATCCTTGTCTGATGCACTCGAATACCTCTCTCATCATTTCATCCTTTACTTTTGGATGCCATCTGAATCCAAAGGTAGGATTTGCCACTCGTACGAGCCTAGCCGCTTGCAATAAGGCTGTAGTAAGATCATTGCATGCATCTGTGCCATCCTGATTGACTCCGCCAATGGTCCACACCCAGGTAGCCTGAATACCCTGAAGCGCCTCTGATCCAGCTTGTGGAAGATAATGTCCAGTCTCATATGCACGAATTAGAAACTCCCCAATAAGATCAATCGCTTCATCCTTTGTTATATTCTTCTCTATGTTGACATCCTTATTATAGTATGGCCAGTGATAGTAATCAGGACGAGCCGGCCATGCCCCTTCCAAGTCCTCCAACCTAGCCCATGTCTGTATAAAGAAGTCATACTGGAGTGAATCCTGAAATGTCTTTGGGGCTTTCCCAGGTACTCGCTCGCATGTTTCAGCTACCTGTAAAAGCTCCTCTTTGCGCTTTGGATCCGATTCAAAATTTTCTGCTATTATTCTAGCAAGCCTTGAGTATCTCTTGGCATATCTTATGCAAGCCTCCAAAATGATCTGCATTGCCTCCCAGTTGGATAGTTTATCATAGAGCGGAAGAATATCCGGTCCTGGATTGCCGTCTATTTTTTCCTCAGCCTCATCTATTCGATCCTGTATCTCATCAATGATGTCCTCAAATCCCCTCTTACCTGTCATCATGTACTCATAGTCCTTACCTGAATAACCAAAACTGCCTCCAAATGGAGCGCTCCACATCAGGACCATGGTCATAAACTTTATGGCTTCCTCTGCTGATAAATCCCTTAACACCTTTCCCATACTATCCCTTGTGTTCCAGTAGTTGTTTAAATCTGACATAGTCTTTAGCGATTCTTCCTCAGGTTCAGGTATTATTATTGGATCATTGTATATCTCCTCATTGATGAGACTCGCAGCATCATTATACCACATGATTGTGTTGGGAAGGCTCCCCAAATAACCCATAATCTGGGCATTATCTGTGATAAAGATAGTTATATTATCAAAGACATGCGATAAAGCCTTTGCCCTTCTCATCATAATTGGATCATTTTCATTCTCCTTCCAATTCTCTGTGAAGAGCAATGGTCTCTCAAGATCTACCTTGAGTCCAGGCTCATACATACCTCCCTTTTTCCCCTTCTTCCAGACCGCTTTTCTCAAATAATCAAGACGCTTGGATCTCTTTTTTTCCGCCACCCACCACCATTCTTTGTTTTTTTCTAACTCGTCTATACTCTTTTTTTCAGACGGACTACTTAATTTTTGTTCTTCTTGTGGCATTTCTTTGCCTCCTTTAATTGTGTTTTGTATTTATTAACCTTAACATCTTGTATAATGCGTTAAGATATATTATCAACTTATAATACAGCCTTATAATAAAGGACTTATTATTTGAATCCTTTTAAATAATCGTTTCCTATCCCAGACCTTGAACTGTTCTCTGTATAATATTATCCTGTGTTTTGCGGCTGATGTCCACAAAATGCGCGCTGTAACCGGCCACACGAACGATCACCTCCTGATACTGCTCAGGGTCCTTCTGCGCTGCTCGAAGTGTCGCATCATCTACCATATTGAACTGTACATGGTCTATTCCAAGGTCAGCCCATGTTTTCATGTAAGACTTCCATAACTGATAGCCCTTCTCGCCAGAAAGCTGGGTAGGAGATAAGCGTTGATTCAAGAGGAATGCCCTTCCATCGCTTATATGATCTATCTTCCCACATGACTTCAGCACTGCTGTAGGTCCTTTTTTATCAAGACCAGGGCCTGGTGAAATACCGCCATCGTATAGAGCATCTCCCAACTTCCTTCCATTGGGAAGCGCGTGAACCATAGTAGAAAAATGGATATTACCACTTACATTCTCAGGCAATGCAGGCCATGTATTGCCCGATGGACACCTTATCTCATGGGAGTGCCTCGCAACCTCTTTTAAACAGCGTACCATTATATCATCCACATAATCATCATCATTACCCCACTTAGGAGCGTTCTTCACAAAATCCAACCTCATATCCTCCTTACCCTCCCAATTAGTCTCAAGGGCAGTAATAAGTTCATCCATAGTGTATTTCTTATCATCAAAAACCAATTTCTTTACCGCTGCCAGACTGTCAACATTCTCCACCCAAGTAAAGAAGGTAACCCATGCATTGCCCCTTTCGAGCGATGGCTCTAGTCTGTCAAGACCGGTCTCAACAGACGCTTCTGAAATAGCAGAGAGAAAGGGGCGACCATAATACTCAGGACTTTTCACTCTGCCTCGGTTTACTATCCTTGTGCCAAAGTTCATCAACCATTCCATCTGATTTACCCATGCCTCGAAAAGCTCTTCAAAATCTGTAAACTTTCGCGCATCACCCGTCTTAGGACCCATCTGCATCTTGATGCAATTATCGAATCCATTGTGCAGAGCATATTCAACCATCTTTGAAGTATTTAATGTTGTTGAGGCCATGCGAGCAGGCTGTGCGCCATGCTTTGTCGTGGGGCAGGGAGACATGCAGGCCTGATGGACCCATGTTCTCATCTCTTCAAGGGGATGACCAAACCAATGCATACCATTTGCAATAAGTATTGGATCATTTCGTATGCTTGGATAGCCCAATCCATGCCTGATGCATTCGAATACTTCTCTCCATACATCATCCTTTACCTTTGGATGCCATCTGAACCCAAAGGTAGGATTCGCAACACGCACAAGCCTTGCAGCCTGCATAAAGGCAATGGTGAGATCATTGCATGCGTCAGTGCCATCCTGGTTTACTCCGCCAAGGGTCCATACCCAGGTGGCCTGTATGCCCTGAAGGGCCTCAGAGGCAAAGCTTGGGGTATACCCGGCTAATTCATAAGACCTGATCATAAACTCTCCTATAAGGTCAATCGCCTCTTCCTTTGTAATATTCTTCTCTATATTAACATCCCTGTTATAGCAAGGCCAGTGGTAATAATCCGGCCGGCATGGCCATGCGGCTTCGCCATCCTCAAATCTTGCCCATACCTGTATAAAATGATCATACTGCAACGATTCCTGAAGAGTCCTTGGCGGTTTGTCAGGCACCCTCTCGCAGGACTCAGCAATGCGCAGGAGTTCCTCCTTCCTTTTAGGATCAGATTCAAAATTTTCTGCTATTATCCGTGCAAGTCTCGAATATCTCTTTGCGTATCTGATGCATGCCTCTAAGATGATCTGCATAGCCTCCCAATTGGCTAGCTTGTCATAGAGTGGAAGAATGTCCGGCCCTGGATTCCCATCAATCTTCTCCTCTGCTTCATCTATTCTTTCCTGTATCTCATCTATAATGTCTTCAAATCCCCTCTTGCCCGTCATCATGTACTCATAGTCCTTGCCTGAATACCCAAAACTGCCCCCAACAGGAAGACCCCACATTATAACAGTGCTCATCATCTTAACAGCTTCTTCGCTTGATAACTCCCTGAAGACCTTTCCCAGATTATCTCTAGGTCCCCAGTAGTTGTTAAGTTCAGCCATAGTCTTAAGCGATTCCTCCTGAGGTTCAGGTATTACCATCGGGTCATTATATATCTCTTCATTCAGGAAACTTGCTATATCAACATACCACATGAGTGTATTAGGTAGGCTTCCAAGATAACCCACAATTTGAGCATGATCTGTTATGTGTATAGTAATATTGTCAAGCACA
Organism: Spirochaetota bacterium; assembly: GCA_034190085.1. NCBI lineage: Bacteria > Pseudomonadati > Spirochaetota > Spirochaetota bacterium. The sequence goes on along the minus strand of JAXHTS010000064.1, from coordinate 28,933 downwards.
TGCTCTAGGGCCTTTGCTCGTTTCATCATAATTGGATCATTTTCATTTTCCTTCCAACTTTCTGTAAAGAGGAGGGGCCTTTCAAGATCAATTTTTACGCCAGGCTCATACATCCCTCCCTTTTTCCCCTTCTTCCAAACTGCTTTTCTCAAATAATCAAGGCGCTCTGACCTCTTCTTCTCAGCTACCCACCACCATTCTCTGCTCTTTTCTAACTCATCAATACTTTTCTTTTGTAATACATCCTTGATAGATCCCATCTTTGATGTCATTTTTCTTACCTCCAATAATTTTTGTAAAATTATAAATGGAAAGTCGTTATTGAAAAAGTCTTTGTCCGGATTAACTATAATAGTATATCAATGGTCGCAGACATTGTCCCCCACCCTTAGCTCATTATTTAGGAAATTATGCACTATTTGCTTAGGGGAATCAGGATTAACACCAATAATTACTTTTATATTATAACTCTCAAAGATTTCCTTAGCCCTGCTACCCATTCCGCCGGCAATGATGCAATCTGCTCCAAGTTCATTGAGCCATTTGGGCAATAGTCCTGGTTGGTGAGGCGGAGCATCTACATAATTTTCTGATTGTATCTTATTTGCCTTCTCATCAACATCAATTAAAGCAAATTTTTCACAGTGGCCAAAATGTAGACATAATTTATTCCCTGCTACAGGTATTGCAATTTTCACATTCCACCTCCATCTTTGTAATCTTATTTACTATTTCTTCGAATGCTTTGCCTGCTTCGGTTTTATTATCCGAATTCATACTAATAAAGGGCTTTCCAGAGTCGCCCATCTCTGAAATATCCGTCTCTACTGGTATGCTCCCTAAAAAGGGTACTCCCATATCCTCAGACATCTTTCTACCGCCGCCACTCTTAAATATATCCGCCCTTGAGCCGCAGTGTGGACATACAAAACCGCTCATATTTTCAATAACTCCCAACACAGGCATGTTTAGTTTATTGCAAAATGTAATCGATTTTCTAACATCAATAATCGCTAAATCCTGTGGTGTGGTAACCACAATAGCGCCATCAGGATTTTCAATTAGCTGGCATACTGAGAGCGGCTCATCACCAGTTCCGGGAGGAGAATCAATTATTAGATAATCCAGTTCCCCCCACTCTACATCCTTAAGAAATTGTTTAATGGCGCTATACTTAAGAGGGCCTCGCCATATAACGGCATCATCGCCCTTCCCAATCAATAGACCTATAGAAATTACTTTCATCGATTCGCCATATACAACAGGTATAAGTTTTCCTGTCTCATCAGCATATAGCCTCTCCTCTTCTAATCCTAGCAGTTTCGGTATGCTAGGGCCATGTATATCAATATCGAGAAGACCAACCCTGAATCCCTTTTGAGATAAGGAGATGGCCAAATTTACAGCCACAGTGCTCTTCCCGACCCCCCCTTTGCCCGAGAGGACAACTATTTTATGATCTATCTTCTCTAAATTAACCTTAAGTTCTCTTCTCTCCTCCGCTTCCCTTTCATTTACGTTTGCATTAACTGATTTTTCAGCTGAGCATGAGTCATTCCTGACCTTCCGATTAAACATTATCGTTATTCCTCCATAAAATCTATTATTTTTAAATAAATATAGGCTTGTCCTCTATACTTATTATTGAACTAAATACATATATTTTCATATTTCTCTCAACCGATGCGCTAATTCCCAATAACAAATGGTATTGGGATGTAGACAGTCTCGCGAATCAAAATATTGAACCTTAAGAAACAAATTGATATTTGGTTCTTCGATATCACAGTCGAGAAGAGAAATAGAATTTTTATGCTTTGCCATATATTCAAAGACTCCAAGAGAGATCGTTGTCTTTACAGTTCTGTCCTTTTACTTGAAATTGATAATGTCATTTGTTATCCATTATGATGTTAAAACTCAAACACACTACCCACCGAAGCATTATAAAAACTATCATTAAAAAATGAAGAAAAAATACAGGATACTCTAAATCCAGTGCAGTGAGAAGTTCCTATAATTTTAATATTATAGTCCTTTAATGCCTTCATTGCCTTATCGATATAAAAGTCTGAGGCATTGCCGAGATGTGTCCCACCAATAACAGCATGAAACTCCTTGTATCCTGTCACATCCTTTAGATTATTCAAAATTTCAACTATGCCGGCATGAGCACATCCAAGAAGCACTATTGGTCCAGAATCAGTCTCGATTAGGAGTGAGAGGTCATCATTGAAGGGATCATCCACCAATAGATCATTCTCTCTCTGTTTTAATTTTGCATCCCAACTCTTCCAGCCTGGCTCCCTTTTTATATTTGAGATGGCTGATATATTATTATTGATTTTAATAAAATTATTTATCAGTTGAAACTCAGCACCCTCTTTTTCATATTGCTCTTTTTTGCATGGCATCCCAATCGGCACATTGATTTTTTCTTCCGGCCCGTCAAATTCAGCTATTTTATCCATAAAGATAGATGTGTTTGCATAAACAGAAAGTCTTCCATGATAGGCTTTCAAAATATTCATCAACCCACCTGTGTGATCATAATGGGCATGACTCAATATGATTCTATTAATTGAAGATATATCTTTTCCTAAAGCTTTAAAATTATTGATTATACCAAGACCTTGACCGGTATCGAAGAGGGTTATGTCATTAGACTCAATTAAGAGCGATAGACCGTGCTCACCAATTAATTTCAGGGGTTTATAAACGATATTATCGCATATAACAGTAATCCTTGTTTTCATTCGCAACCTCGAATATAACTAATAGGATTAAAGGGATGTATTTGAGGGCTTTGGAGCCCTCAAATACATATACATGAAAGGAGGTTACTATGGTGGTACAATTATTATGCCATTTCTTTATCTTGTTCATTCGTGCTTTTATTATCTAGTGACTATTTACAAAAATTATAACTCAGTCAATAGATTCTTTTAAAGAAATCTTGACATTTCTTTCGTCTTCTCAGTTTATCCAGCGATCTATAGGCATTAAATATTGTTTATTAAGCTAATCTTTCAGAATAGTACCTGCTGTGTTATTTATGATTATCATTATTCAGGCTCTTATTAAGGAACTGGATCTATCTTTTTTTAGCTCGATATGTATTCAGATGACTCAATACTTCATTTAATAATTCACGAGGATAGGCTTTGCCGACCATTTTTTCCCATACTGGCCGCGTTTTCTTTTTAAATACAGCAATCTCATCAGGTGTCATCTTAACCTCCTTGCAGCCATAATTAATCATAGCCTTAAGGGCATCAGCACAGAGTATACGAATTTCAACATTAACATTTTTTTCTAAATCATTTGCTAATTTACTAATAGCATTTTGAAAATTAACTGGAATTTTATTCCATGCCTTCATAGAAACTATAAATACACCAGGATCATATCTAATCGGAAGTGGATTTATATACTTTGTAATCGTATATAACTGAGCTGCTAACCACCAAAAGGATGGGGATATAGCCGCATCTGTCACCCCTGATCTTGTAGAAGGTACAACCTCAGGCACGTTTACTGGAATAGGACTTCCCCCAAGCGCTTTTATTACTTCAGCCTCAAGAGGACCATGCCAGGAAAGAACCTTGCTCTTCTTGATATCTTCTGGTGTTTTCATGGGATATTTTGTTGAATAGAAATGTTCAAAATCCACATCCATCATAGCTAACACTTTAAAGCCGTTTTTTTCAGAAATTTTATTAACCGTGGGCCTTAACTTTTTCCTGACATAATGTACTTCTGGCCAATTATTAAAAAGGAATGGTAGTTCCAGCACTGATATACCAGGACATACCATTGCATTGGCTGTGCCGGTGATTCCTGCTCCCTGCAATTGGTTGATCCTCATCTTTGCCACATAATCCTCCTCGTCACCCATTGTTCCGCCCATGTACCAGACGAGTTTCACATCCCCATTAGTAGCTTTTAGGACATCCTGAGTAAAATCTACTGTTAAGAGGCTTATCATTTTAATGGAATCCTGACCAAGGGTAGCAAATTTCCATTTATATTTGGGTTTCTTATCAGCCATCAAGCCTGATAAAGAAAATCCAATAATAAGTAAACCCAATATTATAGAAAATAGTAGGTATTTCTTTTTCATTTTTTTCATGTATTGTACTCCTGCTTTTTATAATTATTTATAACCATTTGGGAATCAACTTTTCCCTTCTCTATGGTTATTGAGTAATATAATGTGTAATTGATCACTGTATCAGAGTCAATCCTTTCCACTAACATGTTGCCATATTGAGCAATAATAGAGCCAATTGTTATGCTTTTTCTCCAGATTATTTGATTTGTCCTTTAATGTAATTCTTGCCTGAATTATTGTTGATTAGTTAAAATATGCTAACAACTACTTCATCTTCTGACTTCTTTAGTAGGTGTCTTTATTTCTACACTTCAGCAGAAATTAATGCATATTAACTTGTAATTATCATAATAATAAAGGTTGCTATATGTTCATTTTTCATTTTTCTTTAATTCTTTTTTTGAACACTTACCTTTATTGCTATTTTGCCTAACACAATGATTGAAATGTCCTCTCATCTGGTGTCCTGTCAAACAGGTTCCCTCAGAATTTATAAAACCTGGTTTATCATTACCACTACAATAACCATTTTTTTCCCCAGTTCTTGAACCTTGACCAGAAGGACCAGTCCTATCCCCTCTTGGCATAATTTTCACCTCCTAATTTTAATTAAACAAAGATGAACTTGCAATGATGCTATTAATGGTTGTAAGGAGATTTAATATTGTTTCATTAAATGATTATTCTTAATGAATTCACTCTCACACTTTCTTAATGCAACAGATACACAGTCATCAATAAATATTTAGATCTTGACTCACTTGCTCCTTTAGAATCTCAGATCATGGTTATATCATTGAAGGATCCTTAGAAGTGAATCTATACCAAGTTCTCCACTTATACCCTTAGTTCCGTCAACAAAAAATTTTATAATTACCTTCCCTTTAGGTTATGTATTTATATGACTATAGCAATTTATTCCATTTCATGGAGCTGCAAAAGAATCCATTATTATCAAACCCTTGTCCTCCCTTGTATCTCCTCCTCCATTTACATCCTGGCATAATATATGCATCAGCCATTACACAATTATTCAGATAAGCATGAACAACGTCATTTACTTTACCAATAATCCCTGGTATAAGGTCAATTCCCCTGCTTAATAATGAATCAGCAAAAATTTTACTTATAGCGCTGCAAATTACTATGCTGACTCCCAATTCTTCAAGCCTATCGATCTTTTTAATCCCTGTTACATTTGAAATATCATAAATATGTTTCCTGCCTATACTCTCATTTATAATATCCACTATGAAAAATATGTCAGATACATCAAATAGGGGGGATATCCTGTCTTTGTATACTGGAAATGCTGTCTTCTCAATTTTCATGTTATTTTAATATGCATTAATCATGCCAAGTATTGACTATCTTGATTTTTTGTTCATTAAGGAAGGTCTTCCAATAGCATACGAAGCATGTGAAGTCATGTTTTACTAATTAGTGTGGCATTTTCCCCTCATGAATCCACATACTCTTGGAATCAATAACCTAATGGGGTAAAATTATGGTATGAATTAACAGATTGATTGCAAAATGCAATTTATAAGCATAGAAGTATAATGCGTATTGCAATATATGAATTGATTATCATCTATATGCAAAGGGATATCCTTCATTTAGGATATAAATTGACTATTAGTTCAGTTCATTCAAAAAAGGGAATATTAGAGTTATAGTTAAAGGCAATAGCGATTATCCTTAATGCGAAGTATACAATTAGTAGGGTTAATAAAAATAATAGGATTAAGTTCATTTTATGAATGAAATTATCAGAAAATGATTTTTGGATTCTATGAAGAAGAGAGGCTATTAATATTAGATATCCCCCTAAACCGATGCAACCGGATAGAATAAATATAATTTTCATAGGGGATGATATCTCATTGTAAATTGAAAAGTCTAATAGTAATTTATATCCAACTATCCACCAGATTATTATTCCAGGGTTAGTAATTGCAATTGTAAAGCCTGTTAAAAAGGATTGTCTCTTTCGAAATACAATTGAATTATCCACATTATGTACCCCGAAACGATATTCCTGAAATGAACGAAAGAAGAGGAAAAGCAGAACTGAAATGCCGATAATGTAAATTATTATTTGGGATTCCTTATGGAATAGGAAATGGCCTATTCCAAAGAGTGTTAATGTACCATATATAAAATCAGATGTTACAGATCCAAATACTGTAGCAATGGCAGGAGAGAGGTGTCCATTGATTGCTTTTTTCGCAACATCGAGTTGAACAGCGCCAACGGGTATGGCGGATAAAAATCCTAAAATTAGGCCAAAACTAATGAGAATAAATATTCTCAAATCAATTATTGATTCCATTTTATGTTGGTTACCTTTATTGAATTAATCAATTTAATCCAGATGATTGATAAAATTATTCATATTTGGGCAAAGATAATATATAAGGTTAAAATGGGAAGAATAAAAATAACTATTTAACCTTTTATATAATTATTAATGAATTCCTAATTCTATTTTGTGAAATACTACTTTGTGTATATATAGTATTACAATGATAAATTTTTAAGAGATTATTCTTCAGGCCATGGAGCCCAGTTTCCCCAATTCTTCAAATACATTTCGAAGGCAGGTATTTTATCAACGTTGTTTGAGAGGTGCTCTCGAGTTGATTTAACTAATTCCTGTTCTCTTTCAATTGTTATTTCTCCAAACATAACCCTTGATCTTAGAAAAACGAAATATGTATCCAATACATCATGAAAACAATAATTGTTTATTTCCTCCATTTTCCCTTCAAGAAACATGTCGTATACATCTTCTCCATGTGCATCCATCTTCCCAGGTTTTCCCAACACCTTAGCAAGAAGATTCAATCCTCCAGCCATCCTGATTGCATTATAATTGGATAACCAATCATGCAAATCAATATGTTTTGTCCCAAATCTGTATCTTGAGGCATATTTATCTCTAAAATGCCTACGAGCAGTATATCCATATCTAAAGGCCATCAACTCAAGAAGTGGTATATCAAAACCGCGACCATTAAAGGTAACCAGTGAAGCATTAGTATAGAATTCTTCTACAGCCTGCCAATACAATCTGACCATCTCCTTAGGCCTGAATGCTGGTTCATCAAGGGATATCATTTCAATGAGACTGAAGTCCTCCCTTACCTTGGCTACACAAATTGAGATGGGATATTGAAAGGTAACAGGTATAAAAAAAGTGGACCCACCTGATGTGTTTAATATCTCCTCCTGATATCTTCTTACTGCAGATATCTCATCAATATCTAGATCAGGATATTTGACCATCTTAATTAATTTTGAATCAGGAATTGATTCAATATCAAAAACGAGATATTTTACATCTTCATGTCCCAAAAGTGTAATCCTTAATAAAGAGCTTATGAAAATTTAGTTAGTATTTGTAAAAGATTGCATCTTTGTTTTATGTTTTGATAAATTAATTATTATTTAAGCAGGATTCGGATTCCCTTCATCGAAAAGTATAAATACATCTTTTCCGAATCCACTTTAATAATGAGGAAAAATTATAGGCTGGGAATATATGACTTTGAAATAAGTAGATATAGTAATATTATAATATCCATTAGTATAACTATCATTTATTGAGTGTACCTCATCAGTTCATGAATGAAAAAAGGTACAATTTAGCCTATTTCTTTTTAACCTTAGATTCCATCTTCTCAATATAGTCTTTGATAAATGGATCGGATTCACTCTCCTTTGCCTTTTTTAATGCATCCAAAGACTTCATAGATCCAATTCTATGTATTGCAAGAAGTGCTGAATATCTTACATCTGCACTACTATCATTCAAGAAAGCTTCATTAAGGGAGTCAATATATCCATCTTCACCAATTAATCCTAAAGCAATCGCTGCATAAAGCCTAACCTTGACCCTTTTGTCACTTTTTAAAAGGTCGGTCAATTTAGTAACAGCACCCTTTTCCTTTTCCTTCCCTATCCAGTCAACGGCTGTAATAACAGTCTCCTCATTATCGCTGGAAAGGTCTTCAATATACTCCTTTGCGGATTTAGACTTCTCTTGATCATTTACAGCCTTTTTTTGAGCGTCATCTGCATATACAATTGTCATTACAAGAGAGATTGAAAGTATTGCTAACAGGGGTTTTTTCATAATATACCTCATTATTTATTAGGAGATTTAATTGATAAATAATATATTTTCTTCAGCATAAGTATAATGAAAGGGAAATGGATTCACCTCTTTAATAAATATCAACATCTACTTTAGGGGTATGTTTTCATAAAAATATAATTCTGTCAAATATTTTATCAAGCCAAATGTATTCATATGGTATAGTTATTATCCTAATTCACAATTTATTATTCCTCTCCTCTAAACCTGAAGGGATAGTGAGTAACTTATTGTTTATTGATTATCAATTATTGTTGGAAGTGTCAATGATGCATATTTTCAAGCTGATGGATTAGGAATTATCAGAGTATAGCATATTAGTTATTGAAAATAAACTCACTTCTCTAGGTAATATTGGATATCTTTATAAACTCCTCAATTTTTTTAAAATATATCTCTTGTCCCACTAACATTAGATTGTTATGGTCAGCTTTAGGTATAATAAGGATATCCTTATCCTCAGCGCCTGAATTCTTGTATAGATCTATCCCTTCAATTACTGGCAGAATTGAATCATATTCTGCATGTATGATTAAGGTAGGAATTCGAATCGATTGAATTTTTCTACCACCCAGTATCCCATTCTTCTCCCTTAAATTGAAATCATTGTTCATGGTTTGGAATCTGGGGATAAGGCTACATCCCGAGAATCCGCTTTCAATAATAAGACCACAGATACTCTCCTGATAATGGTAAGCAAGCTCAATTGCTGAAATGCTACCAAGTGACCTGCCCATAAGAAAAATATTTTCCTTATAACCCCCTTCCTTTATTATAGTCTTGAACTCTCTAAAAATTATATGGGCATCTTTAATCATACTGCTAAATGTCGGTTCTCCATTGCTAAGACCATATCCACGAAAGTCAGCAACAAATAGATTAATCCCAATTTTTTTGTAGAGCTTAGCAATTGACTCATAATCTCCTGTAGTCTCTCCATTGCCATGAAAGTAAAGAATGGAGGGTGAATCTTTACCTTCTACCCAATATCGACAGCTAATCTTAATTTTATCTTCAACCTGGATGAAGTAGGTTTGTCCCTCTGAAGAATCAGGGTTTATGAAGTCTTTTCTTGGAAAGAAGATGGACTGTAATATCTCCGGTTGATCAAAGAACGAGAAGTCACTTTTCATCTATGCATCACCCTTAAAACAATTTGAGATTGAGTAAAAACTGCTATTACTTGACTCCTCCAAATTTGCTTTTGGAGATTTGAAAGTGGTTATATTCTTTTCTGATTAGATGTAATTAGAGTTTTCATTATGTTGATCAACTCTATTCAGTAATATCAAAGTTTAGAAAATAACATTTGACAATATGCAAAAACAATAATTATATATTTTCATAGGTCAAGTTAAAAAAAATACAAATAGTGTATAAAATTGCTCATCCATTGATGAGCTTAGTTCGATTATCCTCAAAATACTTTCATTTGTCAAAGAGACTGAATATTATCACAGGTTATTATATCTATTTTTATAGGGATAATCTTGAAGCATGTAATGCTAATTAGGAATAATCCTAAATAACCGCACATAATAATGATAAAACTAAAGAGTGGAATTGAAGTAGAGTATAATAAGGATTTTGATGTTTTTTTCTATAATCTTATAGATTCAATCATACATGAATCTCAAATAAAAATTAAAAATCTCCTGAAAACAGATTTTGATCAAAATGAAAATGATCTTTTATTGAAGGAGATAATGGATAATTGTATCTATGTTACTCATCAGATATTTCAAATGTCAAAGGATAATGAAAATCTCTCAAAATTTTTGATTACTGGTTGCCTTTTTAATTGTGCAGTTTTAACTATCCAGAATTTGAATAGGGTTCTACAAGAAAATAGCAAAGATGAGAGAAGTCTTCATTGATTGATTAGATATCTTCAATTCCGATTGAAAGGTTGCCTAATTTTGATGAGAAGTTCAGAGTATTTTCATTAATAGGTTTAATATTTTGAAATCTACTAGGAGTGGATATTCTTAGTTCCTCACATTCATCCTCTACAGCATTTCCTGTTATTAAACACGCCATTTCTCTAATTATATCTGAAGCTACTTTATCACTGGGTTGGATATCTTTATCTATCAATAGGCTATCCATTATAGAGTTTATTGTTTCATCTTCCAGATAAAGATATAGCCTTTTGTTGCCATTATAGTTTAAATATAGATCCACACCTAGTAGGTCATTGCTTAAGGATTCCCATTTTTTTTTCTTATACAATTTGCTTCCGAAAAATATTCGGAATATTTTTCTGGTTGATTTTTCAATATTATTGTGTAATTCTTGCATCCATAATCCCTTATATAATATATTATTTTGTTGTATAAATAAGTGAATTAGTCTATTGTGACTTCAACCTACAGCCATATATAAGTATTTACTATACCTCTTATAATTATTATGTTATAATATTATTTTCGGAGAAAAGATGATTAAATTGAGTGACTAAAGTTTTATTAGTTAAATAATAAATAAAAAAGTTTGTTACATTGGCAACATCTTACTTTGTTGAAAGTTGTCCCGGTCACCGACGCGGAATATCCTACTATGTTTTTATTTTTCACATGATACTCAGTTTTCTTAAATGAAAATAAAAAATTTGTTGATTTATTATTGCTTCATTGTGAATAGTTATGCTCTGTTATTATTAAATTACGATAATGTACTTTGTGTTTATCAAGAAAAGAAATATGTTAAAGAGGACTCCACTTATAGCGCTTGTTTTAGCAGGAATTTTATCAATAATAATAATATTAATTTTTGAAATACCCTCCCGTCCCTTTACTATTAAAGATGCTGTCGTTTTATATTTTCTTTCATTGTTCATATCATTGGGAATTGCATTGCTCTTTGATCCCATAGCCAGAGAAACCACTCAAAAACTAAGTAAAATCAACTTTTATGAGGATAAATAAATGCAAGCTGGACATATAGCAGTGGCTTTAGCGATTTCTTCCTATTCTCCAGAATTGACTGGTGGTGAGATAGACGCATTCTCCTTCGAGAGTATTGCGTTAGTGATGGTAGCTCATTGGTTACCAAATTTTGATGTTATTCCCATCTGGCTCAAAATAGCGAAGCCTTCATTTCATTGTACTTGGTCACACTCTCTGCTCTTCATATTGATAGTAGGTTTGTTGCTTGTGCCCTTTAATATTTCATGGGCAATACTGGCTATTATAAGCTTAATTTTCCATTATATATCAGATTTGCCCAGTACAGTTGGATTGCCTTTATTGTTGCCATTGAATGACAGAAGATTTTCTATTAGGCTTTGGGCTGATTCAGGATATTTTGGATGGGAGACAATGAAAGGCAGCTACATTCAGGCTTGGCCATGGATATTAGAGGGAGGGGCCTTTCTTTTTCTCTTTATTCGTGCTTATCAGGAGGCTGTTTGGCCATTTGTTTAAATTATTTTCAATAGCAAAGCATCATAATAATTCAAGCAAAAACTATACAATAAATACTTATGTCTCCCATATTTAAGCTCTAGCATGTTAGTTTATTATTACTCAATGAGTGAAATAAGGTTATAAGTTTTTTCATTTCTTAATATTTAGTGGAAGAATAATATCTCTATTGTTGAAAGGCACATGCTAAGCGGAAGATACTAATACATATGAGCTAAAAGGCAATTTGAGATGAAATTGAATGATAGTTATGAATATATAGTAGTTGGAAGCGGTTTTGGGGGGGCTTTCGCAGCTTATAACCTCTCAAAAGCTGGGAAAGAGGTACTTGTTGTTGAACGAGGTAGATGGGTTCAAAGGGATGATACCTGCTGGGATGAAAGAAAACTGCATATTGATGATCCTATATATAGGGGATTGACACCAACGATTGTAAATCAGAAGTGGCGACGAAAAGATCTGGAGTGGCCTGATGACACAGTTGGAGGAATGTCGACCTTTTATGGTGCTGCGGCATTCAGATTGAGGGAAAGCGATTTCGAAGGACCTCCACGTCAAAATTCTGATCAGAAGGAAAGGCGATTTACATGGCCTTTCAATTATCAAGCCCTCTCGCCCTATTACGATGAAGCAGAGGCATTACAGAATGTTGCTGGTGTAATGGGTGAGGATATCACCGAACCCCAAAGAGAGAGTGATTATCCGCAAACACCCCCAAAGACACTTTCTTTGCCATCACAAAAAATAAAGGATGCAGCATTAGACATCGGTCTACACCCCTTTCATATCCCATTAGCAATCAATTTTTCGAATAATAATGGCAAAGCGAAGTGCATTCTTTGTGGTACCTGTGATCATTACCTTTGTAAAATTGAGGCAAAGAATGATCTTTCCGTTTCTGTATTGCCCTATGCAATGAAACATGGTGCAAGAATTATTTCAAATACTCGAGTTGTGAAAATCAATCTTTCAAATGGCAAGGTTGTTTCTGTTGATCTTGTGGATCAGGCTAGTGGTGAAAGAAAAACAGTAAATACGAAGGTTCTAATCGTCGCATGTGGGGCACTCTCAACACCTCATCTGCTGCTCACCTCAGGAATTGACACTATATATAATGGCGGATCCTTTATCGGTAGATCATTAATGCGTCATATCTCTGGTGTAGTATGTGGTGTATTCCCTTTTAAAACAAATCCTGAAAAAAAATTTCAAAAGCAGATTGCTATTTCAGATTTTTATTATGGTGACATAAAAAAGAGGAAGTCTTGGCCTCCTGGTAATTGGGGAATTATTCAGGATGTTTCATGCGTAGGTAAAGGTTATATTAAGACAAATGCCCCATGGGGGTTAAGGAATATCGGAGCATTCTTATCGGACTATTCAATAAATCAATTATGTATAGCTGAGGATATACCACACTATAGGAATAGGGTATTTGTTGATTGGAAGAATCGTGATATTTTTGGAATGCCAACATTAAGGGTATATCATAGATATAACAAAAGGGATTTTGATGCGATTAATGCCCTTTATAGAGTAGCAAAAAAGATATTGAAAAGGGCAGGTAGCCATTTGTACTACATAGCACCAATAGAAACCTTCTCTCATGCACTTGGTACCTGCAGATTTGGAGAGAGTAGTGCAACTTCAGTCTTAGATCCTGAATGTAGAGTATGGGGGGTAAAAAATTTATACGTGCTTGATGCAAGCTTTATGCCCTCTGGCGGATCAGTGAATCCAAGTTTAACTATTGCTGCTAATTCCCTAAGGGTGTCGGATATACTCAGTAATATATAACTTGAGGGCGAATTATAGATTATCCTTATATTTCGAATACTAGTATCAGGAGAATTAGATGAATATTCTTATTTTTGGTCCTAATGGAAGCGGGAAGGGGACTCAAGGGGCTATTATACAAAAGAAGTATAGTATTGTTCATGTTGAATCAGGCGTTATTTTCAGAGAGAATATTAAAAATGGAACTGAATTGGGTAGAAAGGCAAAACAATTTATTAATAATGGTGATTTAGTCCCAGATGAGATCACTATACCGATGATACTCGACAGACTCAAAGAGGGTGACTGTAAAGATGGATGGCTTTTAGACGGTTTTCCAAGAAACAGGGCTCAGGCACAATCTTTAAGCATTGCACTCGAGGAAGAAGGAATTAGGCTGGATTATGTAATTGAAATTGTATTGGATAGAGAGATAGCTAAGAAGCGTATTATGGGTAGACGAATATGCGAAAAGGATGGCAATCATCCCAACAACATATATATAGATAATATTAAACCTGCAAGGGCCAATGGTGATAAGGATGTATGCAGAGTGTGTGGAGCCAATATTTCAGTCAGGTCGGATGATCAGGATGAAGCAGCTATAAATAAGCGGCACAATATTTATTATGATGAAGATAAGGGTACCCTAGCAGCTATGCAATTTTTTAAAGATTTATCGAATAAGAATAATGGGATTCCAATAATAATAGAAGTTGATGGCAGACCCGATGTTAAAGAGGTGAGTGAAAAACTACTTTCCAGGCTGGAATAGGTATTATCTATAGTCTCGTCAATTTACTGATTTAGGAGACTGATAAGTCATCATCTCTTATAGAATAATTTAAGATTTATAAAAATCAGTTCATTACATATGGCTTTAACAATATCCTCTTAATTTTACTACTATATATAATACCCTCAACCTTGCCTTCAATTATCTTCTTCTCAATTAACTCATATTTAATATTTTTTCTTCGGTTGTCAAAGGTTATGAAAAACATATTATTTTCAATGATAATTGATCTACCCCTTCTCGAATTGGACGCTGATTTAGAAAGGGTTATCTGAACGGGGTATTGTATCCCAGAGATTGACTCGATAAATAGATCCTCTCTATTGTCTAATCCTATCACTTTCAGTTGGCTTTCACTCATTATATTTAATTTTGGAGTTTTCCCTTTGATATAGAATATATTCCCTTTATAATATACCTGTTCACCCTCTTTTGCTAATATCCTTCCAATCCTCTGTTGTCCTTTGTAGGTGTATTTAATGACATTCCCAACACCATAATTATTTTCTTCATATTTATTAATCAGTACATACTCTCCCTCATGTAAGGTAGGATTCATGAGATTCGCTTTTATCTTATTGATATTAAAATAGAAGGATACAATAAAAAAAGATATTAATATTATTCCTGTGTGTAGTACAGCATATATGAAATAGAATAATAAAGAATTATATCCCTTGAAATTGAATGATCTCTCCTTCCTGGCTTTATACATCGCTTCAAGGGGAGAGATGAAAATGATAGCGAGATGTAAAATGCTGGTGAAAACAAAAAATGAAATATTCGAATCAGCGCTTTTATGGATTACATAAAGGGGAATGATTAGTAGTGTTAGGGTCTTCAATCCAAAGAAAACGATACACTTAGACAAATCTCCATTGTATATTTGACCAAGGCCTGTGAAAAAGAAAGATAAGAGGAATGCAGTTATTGGATTTTTTTGCAAAACACTCTCTGATCTGACAATCCTGTTTTTCATGGTATTCTATTTTAATAGTAATCTTATTGGATTATTACAGAGCGCTTCAATTTTCATTTTTTCACTTCTAATGTACAAGTAGCTGTCAAAAATTAAATAGAATAAGAAGCTTAGTTGATGAAGCAATTTATTATTTAATTGTTTTTCGTTTATATTTATTATGCTCATATTGATTGAGAATGCATTATAAAAAAGGGGATTAATAAATAGATAATAAGCCTAACTATATGTTATTATGCTGCAAATTTACAATAGCATTAAGGATTTCGTCTATGAATTTTTACAATGTTATACTTGATTTTACAATCACCCCATTGTAAATCTTATAAAGATAGCTAGGAAGTATTAGGGGATAATATATTATTATAGGATTTTTTTGATCATAATCTTATCAAAGGGATAAATTGATATGATTTGCTCGCAAATTAAGGTGTACCTTTAAAAAAAATTAGAAAAATAATTTTTTTTCATTTTTTTGTTGACAATATACTTGAAATTAAGTTATTATGAATGATTTTTGAGAATTAATATCGGCGAATGCCAATAAAATTCTCAATAAAATAATAAATCAATTAAATGGAGGTTTTTTATGACTAATTTTAAAGGGTTTTGGGGTTCATTCTTGGGACTAATGATCGCTTTGTCTCTGGTTTTCAACGTGGCTGGATGTAGTGAGGATGAGGATGTGGATGTAGAAGGGATTTGGAGTATCAAAATTATGATTGAGGATGGAGTGACAACCAATTTCCCAAATGATGACATTGAGTCGCGCGTACTCTTTTTGTTGGGAGGTAGTTCCAGTACCTACATTCAGGAAGTAGCGGGAGATCTTCTCCATTGTACAGATGAAGACAGCGCTTATACAGTGGAAGGAGATGAATTAACCATGACTGATTTGGGAGAAGTCTACACGGTTTCAAGGACTGTAAATGTGCTTGAACTGCGCAGAACAGACATTGATCTCTCTATGAGGGCAGAGTTGCTAATGGATTTTGACACAGAGGCAGCAATAGACGTGATGTGCGATATGACAAATGCTTTATTGGGAGTATGGAAGATCACTGAGGCATATGATGCGCCAGAGGATCATCTATATCTGTTACCTTTACCCTTTACATTTGATTGTGATTATGACGAAAATGCTGACACCCAGATCATCAGTGATCTATATGCAGAATTTATGAATGATGGAATAATTCGAGGGTATACGAAAAATGTCGTGAATAATATAAACGGCACATGCCAGGGATTGTATGATCCTCTTGCTGGAGTCTGGTATTGTCCACAAGACGACGGCACTTACATGGTTGATGAAGAGCAAATCACTGTCAACATTACAATTGATGAAATACCATATGTAAAGAATGGTACAATAACGCTTGTAGGGGATGACATAACTATTAATTCTGATGAGGATGACAGCTATGTTAATGCAATTCGAGTTGATGGCTCTGAAATAGCGGGAGCTATGGAGCTATGTGATTAATTATAACACTAGTTCTTTTAAATACATTCTTAAGGAATAATAATAAAAAAGAATGTATTGATCAAGAATAGGATTGTATTTAACAGCGAGAGGGAGGCTTGACCCCCCTCTCGCTGTTTATATAGGTGATTAGACATATGGATTTATCATGATGGATGGTAGTTGTGATTTTGCTTAAATATTGGCAAAGCCATTTTTTTCAGTTTAACCATTTATTCTATTGATTTGTTATTGTGTACAATGATTCTATCATATACAGTGTTAACAAATATTCAGAATTTATTTCTATGCATGAATTGAGAATATATATTTCGAATAATAGGTAATGAGATAATGACAATACCTGGGAATTTGCTCACAACTGCAATGGCAGTAATGCCACATCGGGATATTGAACAGGCTCTAGAGCTCGCCCTTATTATGGATATACCCTTTTGGCCTCAACTTCCTCATCTAAGCTATTATGAAGACATGTATGTACAGGCATCTGAACACTTCCCAGGCATAATGATTGATATTCAGAAGCGTAGCATATGTTTTTCTATGGATAAATTTATAGAAGAGTATGAGGAGACTTTCGCTCATTATGATGAAACAGAATACTTTGATATCAGCAAGGAGTACTCATCTGTCTATCATAGATTTCTTGAACTCGATCTCTCAGATAGACCTGCAATCAGAGGACAGCTTGAAGGGCCTATAAGCTTTGGATTCAATGTCCTTGATCAAGATAATCGTCCAATTCTGTACGACGATACCATACGTCCAATCATGCTTGAGATCATGTCTAAGCGCATAAACGCTCAACTAAATCGCCTTAAGAAAAAGAATGCCAATGCATTTATGTATATTGATGAGCCGGGTTTGCAGTTTATTTTCAACGCCATGTCTGGTTATAATGATATCAAGGCGCATGATGATATTGAAGCATTTCTATGTTCCATAGAGCGTCCTCGCGGTATTCATCTCTGTGGTAATCCAGACTGGGATTTTTTACTAAGACTTGATCTTGATATCCTTTCACTGGATGTCTATACAAATTCAGAGGTATTCGTTCAATATGCTCCATCCATAAAGAGATTTCTTGATAGAGGGGGTATCATCTCATGGGGAATCGTGCCAACAAATATTGAACCATTTGAGAGGGAAGGGATAGACTCCCTTGAAAAAAAAATTACTGACATATGGAATAATTTAGATCAGGTAGGAATTGACCGTCAATTTCTTATTTCAAAAAGCCTGCTTTCACCTGCCACATGCTGTTTAATCAATCCAGATGGTGAGAAAACCGTTGAGAAAGCATTTTCTTTGGTTAAACAACTCTCACTTCAACTTCGAGATAAATACATCTGCATCTGAGAGTCATTCATTATTAATTATAATAGTTATAAAACAACCCATCTGTGGATTATTTTGGTGCGTAGTAAGGTCAATTTTGAAAAATCACATCTGTGAAGTTTTTCAAAATTCCGATGCGCTAAAATGAGATGTATAAAAATGAAAATTTAGTTATATTAATTAGGGATTAGATATGCTTTTTTACCCATATATGTATGATTTGTATAGGTATAAGGTAAATTATTCAAATTTGAAGGATGGATATCTGTCTACTACTCCAAATAGAAATGAGATGACACTCACAAGATATTTAAAATAATGAACCATAAAAGTAAATAAGGCATTAGGCCATCTCTTTATAACTATAATTGAGATCATTCCCACAAGACAAACCAATATGCTACCAACAGTAAGCAAGGTTAGTAGTAATATGTGTGGCAATGTAATTAAGATAATGCCTGCTACAGATAACCTTAGAATTGAAAGGATCCTAGAGGATTTAATAGGGTAAATTATGCTGTACTGAAGGGAATAATCGATATCCTTCTTTCCGGCGAATTTTGGTACCTCTTCAACTACATCCATTGCACAAGCGGCTATAGAGGTGATATATCTAATAGTATTTTCCTGTATCTCTTGAAAATCTTCAACGGATTCTCCTGTAAATAGAATCACAATCGAGTTTATAAGACCTAAAATAACTGATAGGATAAGATAGACTAGTATGACAAGTAGATGAGGAAGAAGCCTTATAAGATATAAAATCAACAGTCTTGCAAGCGCACCTAATGAAGAGTACTTTAAGGAGTAATCAATTGAAAAGATTACAGCTCCTCCCGGAACTGTATCTGAAGTCTCTTTCTCAAATTTATCCAACTCCGCTTTATATTTTACAAAATCCCGTGAAGTTTCTACATCAGGTAACTCATCTGCTACCTTTAGTGATGATTCTGACTCTGTATCTATATCATCAATTATTATGTTTTCAAGATCGATATCATCAAAATCATTATCTTTTGATTTAATCCCTTCAGATTTTATCTCCAAGACACCTTCAGACTTTCCTGTATATCCATTTACATCTATCTCCGGCGCTACTTCATCAATTTTTAATTTAATCTCATCTTCAACACTGCTTTCAATGACAAGAGGCTTTTCTTCATTAGCAATCAGATCTTCCATTGTTGTGCCAGTATCCTCTACTGTAATTTTATCCTCTTCATCAATAAAGTCACCCCTTTTTACCTCTTCTACCTCTTCTACCTCTTCTAAGGGCAGATCAAGAGAGTCAAGATCTATCGTGATATCTAAATCCTCCTCCTGTGATGATATTTGATGATCTTCATCTTGAACATCTGATGTCGAACCATCTTTAGATGTTCCTAACTCTGTTATTCCATTTGTCTCTTTATCATCAAATTGAATATCAAGAGAATCAAGATCAATAGTAATACTCTCATCTACATCTCCGTCTTCTTTGGAAAAGATATCCTCAGTTTTCATCTCCTCTTCTTGTACATCATCAGCTACCTGATTAATCTTTTCAGTAAGTTCGTTCGAGTGAGGATAGATTTTATCCATGACTACTTCTACATGTCCATCCTCATGTAATGAAACTTTCTCAACATCTATTATGGGTTCTTCTAGGTTGAATTCAGAATCGTTTGTCTCAACTTCTATTGGTCTGAAATCATCCTCATTGTCAAGAGGTAGGTCCTGACTCTCTGCTCTAATGTAAGATGTATCATCAGATTCCTCAATGAGAATGGTCTCTGTAGTCTCCACCATTTTATTTAATTCTAATTCCGACTCTGTTCCAGCTTCAGTTGAATCAGTAATCTCATTATCAATATTAGATATAACAGACTCCTCTAAATTTCCTTCACTAACTATTGCTTTTTCGCTATCATTAGCGTCTATACCTGATAGAATATCTTCTGATCTTACTTCTTCATCGAGTGACATATCTTCAAGGTTTAGTTCTTCTTCTTGTCCTTCCTCCACTAAAGACTCACTTTCAATGTCAGAGAGATCTAACTCCTCTTCCCCTTCGATTAATTCTTGAGTTTCAGGTTCCTCTATTGCTGTTGTAGTATCAGTACTAGCCTTGTTATCTATTATCCCTTCCTCTATGAGAGGCTCTTCTTGTTGTTGCTCTTCTGATAAGGGAGGTTCAGAAATGTTAGCCCCTTCAATTGGATCTCTTGTAGGCTCTTTCTCTTCTCTATTATCAATAATAACATTTGTTGCACAATTGGGACATGAAAAGCTAAACTTCTTATTTCTTACCTTCTCATCATTAACTGAATATGAAGTATCACAATTTGTACATTTTACTAGCATCTTTTCAATATGCTCCTATTTGCCTGGGAAATATCTTTCGTTAATATTATGTTGTATAATTAAAAAGGATATTGGCAAAAACAAGAATAAATACCATTTCATATCCCTTCCATTAATTTCTTCAGATTTCTGCATATATTTCAGATTTATATACAGACCCCAAATTCCAATAGTAAGGATAACAAGCAAAATGTTCATAGCTGGGTCATCATTAAATATTTTACTTGCCCTTGCAAGCCACCAGAAATAGTAGAGTCCTGCTGTTAATAGTATTAATAAAAGTAGAATCACGAGATTATTCTCGGGCATATACTCATTGTTCATATATTTCCTCAAATAGTTTTCATTATTATATATTATTTAATACTGTTCAAATAAAAACATTCTAGCTGAATCTTGGTAAATACTATATAATTGTTTACAATTCCTAAAAAGAGAAAAACTTCCATACATGAAAAAACAGTTTTTTAATATAAAAACAACAACCAATCCCTTAATCAATGAGAAAAGCGAATAATATATCTATATATCTTATATATTTTTCTTACATTCTTATCTAGAATTTGAAAATTTGGTGAATAACAATTAAATTATAATACAAGTTGGGAAAAAGTGCATCTATTATTTGCATTTATATATTTATAATAATAAAATTTCAATGCAAAAAATTAATTTTTACTCAGGATTATTTTATAATAACGCAATCAGTCAAGTTCAATGGTTTCTGTTCCTATTATCTTCATATAATCAACCCCCTGTTATTTATTTACGGAAAAACTATATACTTTTTTTATTACTTTTTGTTATCTTACATAAAGGAAAGAAAATCATTATTGCGATGATAATACCCTGTCTATTTTGCTAACCAATAAGGCAGGTATTTACACTTGCTGTTCGTTAAAATTTTAGTAGTACTAATAGTTTTATAAGTTACACTATAAGGGCTTGACAGACAAGGAATCCAAGTCATTTATAATAAGAGTTTCAGCAGAACTCTTCACCTTTGTCTCTGAAAGATTCATATTTATTCATTATTTAGGAGGGAAAATGTTTCTTATAGCTGTTTTAATTGGTATTATTGCTGGTACTTTAAGCGGATTTGTCGGAATAGGGGGAGGGGTGATTATGATACCTGCTCTTTCGTTCATCCTAAAATTTAATCAACATCTTTCACAGGGTACAACCCTTGCGGCAATGATTCCCCCAATTGGAATACTTGCAGCATATGAATATTATAATAGTGGTTATGTAAACATTCCTGTAGCATTATTTATTGCATTGGGATTCATATTTGGTGGTTATGTCGGCGCTAAATGTGCATTGCCTATCGATGATATTCTTCTGAGAAGGATTTTCGGAGTGCTTATTCTTCTAATCTCAATTAATATGATCATTGGTAAATAGCGACAATAATTGGATTTCAGGTAATAATATGGCAAAAAAAACTAAAGCCTTTCTCTGTGTATCCTGTGGATTTGAATTATCTAAATGGTTTGGACGATGCCCTAGTTGTAATGAGTGGAACACAATAGTTGAGATCGATCCAAAGACTCCAAAAAATCAAGTAAAGGCAGAGGTGATTCCACTTTCATCGATTGATTATAATGATATAAGCAGGATTAAAACCGGAATCGATGAATTTGATTTAGTATGTGGAGGTGGAATTGTGCCTGGTTCAACAATTCTTATTGGGGGAGAGCCAGGTGTTGGCAAATCTACACTTGCGCTCCAGATAGCTCATTTCATCAATACGCTATATATTTCTGGAGAAGAGTCGCCGGTGCAATTACGCTATAGGGCTGAAAGACTTAAATTAAATATTGAAAAGATTAAGGTGACATCTACTACTGTAGTAGAAGATATCTCAAACCTGATAATGTCGGAAGGTACTGAATGCGTCATCATTGACTCTATTCAAACACTTTGCAGTATAGAGGTTCCTGGACCTATTGGCTCAGTTGGCCAGATAAAAGAATCAACCTCAAGATTAGTTGAGATTACAAAAAAAACTAATATACCCATTATTCTAATTGGACATATCACAAAGGAGGGTAGTATAGCTGGTCCCAAGGTCTTGGAGCATCTTGTTGACACGGTGCTGTATTTTGAAGGAGATTTTTCCAAGGACTTTAGAATGTTAAGGGCCTTTAAGAATAGATTTGGTTCAGTTAATGAGATTGGATTATTCAGGATGACTGATAAGGGATTAACGGAGGTTAGTGATAAGAATAGCATATTTCTGAATTCCTATACATCCAACTCTCAGGGTAACGCCATATCTGTTGCCCTGGAGGGAAGCAGGACTATACTCTTTGAGGTCCAATCGTTAGTCGCTTTCACTAATTATTCAAATCCGAGACGAATGTCTGATGGATTTGATTTTAACAGGTTGATCCTTATCGTTGCGGTTTTGGAGAAGCATGGTTTTTTGAAGCTTTCATCCTTCGATGTATTTGTTAATGTAGCTGGAGGATATCACATCAATGAGACATCTGCTGATCTTGCTGTAGCCATGTCTATTGCTTCGAGCTTGAAAGAAGAGCCAATACCACCTATGACAGGATTCTTAGGCGAGATATCCCTTTCAGGTGAGGTACGTCCTGTATCACAATGTTTGAGAAGAATACAGGAATTACAGAGATCGGGCTTTCGAAGAATAGTACTTTCAATAAAGGATTCGAAAGACGGGATAAATGATTATAATGGGGAAATAATAGGTGTAAGAAATATTTCAGAGGTTATGGAGTATTTGTTTTGAGAATTTGGTGAAATGATAGAGTTCAGTCAAGCAGTAATTGGTGGATGATTTGCCTTTATCTATAATTGACTAGTATGATATCCCTAGGGTTGAGTGTTATACTGATTGTGATAAAATTCTTGTAGGATAGGATTCGAGGGTACGTATAGCTTCAATGCCATTTATATGTGTTATTCTTTCTTGCTTTGGATTATCCTCTTTTCATTCTTCACAGATGTTTCAAGTATTGTCATACCCTGCCATAGATAGGCTATATGATCTAATGTTCTTTGAGCAAAATCCATGTCTAGTTCCTCGCCCTCATCTATAGGATAATGTTTCAGGAAAAGTGTACGCGTGCCCCAAAAGTTGGCATCTTCGATCTTGATCACTGGGTAAGACTCAAGACCTGTACTTTTGATAAGTGAATTTCGAATGTGCTCACAGCTGTTCTCATCAGCCACTTTAGTAATAACCACATCCTCCTGATCATTCTTTTTATGAGTAAAAAGCAATAATTCACGAATCAGCTCATCAGTAAGGAATCGTCGAATAAATGAAGCATCCCGATCACATTCTCGAACCTCAAAGATTTTGTCTAATCCCCCATTCCCGTCAATTTTATACTGATCCTTTTCATCGTTAGACGGGTTATCCCATCTTTTAAAGATATCCTCCCATATTTTTATGCCAATATAGTATGGGTTTATTCTGCCTGGAACGGGGCTTACTACCCTGTTGTGTTGCACAAGGAATTCCTGATACAATTCCTGAGAAAGATCAAGCTCATCTATAATTCTTTTATGCCATAAACTTGCCCACCCCTCATTCATTATTTTAGTATGAATATTAGGGAGAAAGTAGTTGGTGGTTTCACGAACAATTGTAAATATATCCTTTTCCCATTCTGAGAGATAGGGATTGTGATCTCTTATAAAGATCATTATATCTTCAATAGGCTCAATGGGTACCTTTTTCATATCAGGCAACTCCGCCTTCTCTTCCTTTGTGTGAATATCTGCAAAGGGATCGTCGGTTATTTGTGGTTTTTTTGTCTTTTTCTCAATTTGCTTATCATGGGTTTCTTCTTTTATTTCAGGCAGTCTTGAGCAATTATACCTTATGGAATGGAGTGAATCGATACATTTTTCAACAGCCCCAACTCCAATACTAGGATCTTCAATATATTTTTGTATTCGGTTGGCATGACGGTTGAACATTGAGACAACATCAGATGGGACAGTGGATTTGTAGATGAAATTATTTCGGAAGAAATCGTTATGGGCATATACATGAGCCATGGTTAGAATCTGTAATAGAAGGGTGTTGTCTTTCATTAAATAGGCGATGCAGGGGTTGCTGTTTATCACCAACTCATATGGTAATCCTGTAATCCCATAATCATACAAGGTCTTTGTAATCTCATAGTGCTTACCCCATGACCAGTGAGGGTAGATAGTCGGCATCCCGTTAAAGGTCATGTATGTCAACATATCGTAGTGATCTGCAATAATAAAATCCTGGGGATAGCAGTTCAATCCAATTTCTTCAACCTTTTCCTCAATACTCTTCCCCCAATCTTCAAGCTCTTTATTTGTCCAATTGCGTGACATCAGATTACCTCTCAATCATGCAGATTTTTGGAAAAAACGTTTAAACGATGGCCAAAGTGATTCTTTATTAGGAATGTCCACTATACAGAAGTTTTTATATCGTGATAATTCCTCTTCGTATATTTTTTTTATAGTTGAATATACAGGAAAATAGGGTAAAAATGGTTTTATTTCAACATAACCCAATAGGTTGCATTTATCAAGAAGTTCACGGGCTGAGTTTATAGCTTTTGTATTATCATTACCCCAGTTATCCCCATCAGAACAATGAAAAGCATAGATATTCCATAGTTCAGGATTATATCTTTTTTCAATTATTTCTAGCGCTTTATAATATCCAGAAGAGATAAAGGTACCGCCGCTCTCACCCTTGTGAAAGAAGGAATTCTCATCTACCTCTTGTGCGGCTGTATGATGAGAGATGAAGACGATTTCAACATTGCGATATTCTAAGCGCACGAAGTTGTAAAGGAGAAAATAAAAGCTTCTGGCCAGATATTTCTTGGTCTCATCCATGCTGCCAGATGTGTCCATAATGCAGATCACTACAGCGTTCGATTCATAGGTCTTCTGTTCATCAACGTGATGATAGCGCAAATCCTGTTCTCTGAATGAGAATCCCTCTTCATCGTTATGATTTGTAGTAGATCCAGATTTCTTTGAGGCAACTTTTCTTTTAACCTTCTCTTTTAGTGTTCGCTTCTTATCCAAGCGTGGGCGTATTCCTTGGTGCCTTATTCCATTATATTTGAATTTGCTGCTGCTCTCAATCTCCCTGATTTTTTTTTCTTCTAAATTTGGAAGACCGAGGTCTTCAAACATAATATTGATAAGCTCTTCCAATGTGACATCAGTTTCATAGTAATCAATCCCTTCTTCCTCTCCCGCACCAGCACCTGGTTGTCTTCCAGGATGTTTTGGATCTCCTTTTTTGAGGATATCTCCCTCATTTTCCGTTCCATCCCCCTGTCCCACACCTTCCTGATTGTCTCCGCGGATAAACTGATATTCTTTGATGCCTTTAATGGGTATCTTAATAATTTTATCCTTGCGTTGACCGACAATTGGTTGGTCAGATATAATGTCTGCAATATTTCCCTTTATCGCTTCTCGTACTTTTTCACGATGGCGTCTTCTATCTCCCTCGCCTCTCCCTTCTTTGCTGATGCCTGTTTCGTATTGATATAAGTATGGCATGGCTCCCACCTCATGGTCATATATTAAATGAATATGTTAGCAAGTCATCAATATCCTCTATTTCCATAGATGATTTGCTGCATATTTTAGAATTACATTTACACAATGATCACAATAGCCGTTGTTGATAAGATTTGTAACCATATCATTATACTTCTTTAATTGCTCCTCATCTCTTGTCTTGGAGGTAGTTACTATTCGGCTAATATCCTTAACGGAGATAGTAAGTTTTTTCTCGATTGCTTTTTTTAGCGGCTCATAGGATTTATAGGATAATTTTTCATTCCTTCGTGAAAGGGTTAATAGATATGCCATAACATCCCTTCTGAATCCATCCGCTGTGCTGCCTGTAATCTCGATCTGTTCTTCGATTGATTTCAAAAAATTTTCGTCTGCTTCCAGCTCTTCACCAGTATCACTATCCTTTATCTTTTCCTTATTGACCCATGCCTGGGCATGGTCTAGGTAGCTCTGGAAGAGGGATTCTGCCTGCTCATGATAAGAATAGACAAAGGCCTTGCCGATCTCATCCTCAAGTATGTCAAGATAATCCTTATGAAGAATATCATGCAAAAAACCAAGGTATTCCTTTTTCGTATCATCAGAAAAATCTGATTCCTTAACCATTTTTACTAAGGATTCACGAATATTTATTGGATTGATACAATTGCAAATCATGTTATCTGCAAGTGCGTTATTTATTGCTTTTATAATAAATCGAGTAGATAATCCAAAGAGACCTTCACGTTTACAATCTTCCTTGAGTTCATGAATATCTATATGCTTTGTCTTTCCCTTTTCAATGATCTCCTCTCCATTATATATTTTAAGCTTAGTAAGAAGGTCACACTTATTTGTTTTTTCTAATCGAGTAAGAATGGCAAACTTTGAAGCGATTTCTAGGGTATGAGGGGCTATGTGAGGTTTGAAATCGCTCTTATGCATGAATTTTTGATATATCTTAATCTCCTCATTCAAGGAAAGGACATAGGGCACTTTAATTACTACAATCCTATCAAGGATCGCCTCATTTGTGTGGTCTGATTTAAACTTATTCCACTCTGCTTCATTAGAATGCGCGACAATCACTCCATCCCAGTATATCATTCCATGCTTGCCAGGTGCCGGAATATTTTTTTCTTGAGTAGCGGTGATAATGACGTGTAGAAACTCAATTGCATTCTTAAATACTTCAATAAATTCAATAATCCCCCTGTTGCTTCTATTAAATGCTCCACCAAGGGTTAGTACACGAGGATCATCTTCTGAGTATTTATCTAGCTTTGAAATGTCCTCTGATCCTATAAGTACAGATGTGTCCTGATTATTAGGATCTACTGGAGGTACTTCGGCTACACCAATCTTTGAGTTTTTTGAAAATTCAATTAATTGTATTGGGAATCTCTCATATTCATTATTGAATTCATCATCTAATCGGTATCTGCATATTGGGCAGAGATCTCCTTCAATTGTTACACCTAAGCGAGACTCAAACTCACTCCTAAGGTGTAAAGGGACAAGATGAAGTGGTTCCTCATGCATAGGGCAACCCTCTATGGCAAAGATAGGATTGCTCTCCTCAAGTCCCTTCTTCAGCTTATCCACAATTGAAGACTTACCCGAACCTACTGGCCCAATTAAATATAAAACCTGACGGCTCTGTTCAGCCTTCATTGATGCCGATTGAAAATATCGTACGATGTTCGTTATGGTTTCTTCAAGACCATAAAAATCATCCATGAAAAAATTGAATAATGGTAGTTGCTTATTCTTATGGAGTTTCATTAGTCTGATATCATTCTTTTCCTCTATGGTAGAGACACCTTTACTATTTAACATCTCAAAAATTCTTGCATGAGATAGTTTTGGAATTGATGTGTCCTTTTCGAGTTTCTCAATATAATCTAGAAAAGTGCCTTCAAATACAACTTTTTTATGTTCCTCTCTATCTTTTAATATAATTTCTGAAAATTGTTCTTTACTCATATTATTATCCTCCACACTATTCTTTTTAATATAATTGATTTTTAAAAGTATAAAGCTGTATTTATAGTAGATTCAAGGAGATTAGAAAAAATGCGAAGAAACTCTGAAATCTATACAGAACAATCACCCTTTGCCACCTTGGATTATATCGGTAGCAAGAATACGGCAAAGTATGCAAAATACTATATTTATTCGCACTATACAGCTTTTGGATGTTTCAAGCGTCAAGTTAAGCGATAGGCCAAAAAATATAAATTCCTCCTATACTTATTTTAGGACTAAATATAAAAAAAAGCAAGAAAATTACAGTTTATTAAAATTAACATTTATTATATTTTGTTTAAAAAAATAAATGCTATTTAGGTGATCCAATTTTGTATTTATTCAAAAGATTAAATTAAGGGATTCATGCAAACTTATTTTTGTTCTGTGGTATAACACTTAGTATGATAGGATTAAGTCAGCTATCAGCTTGCAACAGATGCTCGAAGAAAAGAAAGTAAAAAATAGGAAGGTTGACATAAGAAATGATAAAATTTATTCAGATGAAGTAATAACAGACTCTGCAAATCATTACAGAAAATTTGTATCATATGAAACACTTACCGTATATGTCTTCATAACCAAACCATTGTGAAAGAAATCATTATAATAATTAGTATTGCTGTTGATAATACCTGAAGAACTGAAGCTGTACGACAGCCTGCTCCCTCCAATGTAGGTGATATTGATCCCAGATCCACCATAGGATTCTTCCCCAATATCACCACTGTAGGTAGCATTGACAGGATAAGTAAAAGTAGGCCCAACCGGATTATCAGCAGTAACCTTAACCTCGCCTTTGGCCCTATTGAACATATGGGTGTAAATTAATTTTGTATGAACATTATTAATAATAATGTCAGGTGACATAAAAGAAGAGTTGGCAAAACCCTCACAGTTAAATAAAAATGAATAGAATTATTTATAAAATTTAACTAA
>JAXHTS010000063.1 GCA_034190085.1 Spirochaetota bacterium | reverse complement strand
CCCCTGGCTCTCGCATGAGCATAAGCCTTCACTATTACAGGTCGCTTTTTGATTCAGCTATGATAAGCCGGGTACTTTTTCACCTTGAGCAGATATTGCGGGTGTTAGTTTCTGATCCTGGTTTAAGTGTTAGCGATGTTGATATGCTGACTTCTGATGAGCGGGAGAGGATACTGGTTTCTTTCAATAATACTGCTAAGCCATATCCTTTGGAAAGATGCGTATTTCAAATGATTGAAGATCAGGCAACCAGAGCTCCTGATTCAATAGCAGTGACATTTGAAGATAAGTCTCTTACGTATAATGAATTAAATGGGAAGGCGAATCAACTGGCTCGTTATCTGAGGAAACTGGGCGTTGGCAGAGAGACAATGGTAGGCATGATGCTTGATCGTTCTCTTGAAATGATGATAGCCCTTTTGGGTATTATGAAATCAGGCGGGGCCTATGTGCCAATTGGCACAGAATATCCTGATTCGAGGGTAGATTATATACTTGAGGATACCCTATCCCCAATAGTGCTTACACAGGAGAGGCATGTCCACAGGTTATCCGATAGAAATGTGATGTCCCTTTGCTTGGATAGTCAATGGGAAGATATTGCAAAAGAGGAAGCTTCTAATTTATCCTATCTAAGCGGCCCTGAAGACGTTGTCTATGTCCTCTACACATCAGGCTCCACTGGAATACCGAAGGGAGTTGCATGCATACACCAGGGATTATGTAACCGTCTATTTTGGATGCAGGAGGAGTATCCCCTTTTAGGGGATGATTGTATACTGCAGAAGACTCCATATACATTTGATGTATCGGGATGGGAGTTTTTTTGGGCATTGATGTTTGGAGCAAGGGTTCACTTCTTGAATCCTGGAATGGAGAAGGATCCGCTTAATATCATTAATGTTATAAGCGATAGGGAGATAACCACCATCCATTTTGTTCCATCTATGTTGAGTGGATTCTTAAGGATAATGGATGATGAGAATAGATCATGTTTGAAATCATTGAGGAGGGTATTCTGTTCAGGTGAGGCGCTTTTAGCAGAGCATAGGGATGTATTCTTTAAATACATTGATTGCGAGTTGCATAACCTCTATGGTCCTACCGAGGCATCCATTGACGTGACCTATTATGAATGTAGTCCCAGAGATAAATCCAGCGCTATTCCTATTGGCAGACCCATTGCAAATATGGAGGTATATATACTGGATAGAAATATGAATCCAGTGCCTATTGGCATAGCAGGTGAGATATATCTTGCTGGTCTAGGTCTTGCAGAGGGGTATATAAATAAGCCTGAGAAGACGGATGAGGTCTTTATACCCAGCGCTCAATCGAGATATGGCAGGCTATATAGAACTGGCGATCTTGGCAGGTGGCTCTATGATGGAAGTATCGAATATTTGGGTAGGATTGATAACCAGGTTAAGATCAGGGGTAACCGCGTAGAGTTGGGAGAGATCGAGGCGTGCTTACTCTCTTATGATGGCATAGTGGATGTGGTTGTGGTAGCCAGGGATGATCCGGAAGGGAATAAGTACTTGGCAACCTTTTATGTTTCGGATGTTGAGTTTTCCACGAGCTCACTTCGTTCACATATAGGCGAGAATTTGCCTGATTATATGATTCCATCCCGCTTTATGCTTATGGAGAGTCTGCCGTTGACGCCTAATGGCAAGATTGACCGTAAGGCTCTCCCAGATATAAATGGTTTACGGCCTGTGATGGAGAGGGTGTATGCTGCGCCCAGAGATGATTTAGAGCGGGTATTGGCTTTAGCTTGGCAGGAGGTCTTGGGTATTGATAAGGTAGGCATATATGATAATTTTTTTGATTTGGGTGGGCACTCATTGTTAATCCTGAAGGCGATTGCGAAATTAAAGTTGTCCTATCCCATTACGATCCAGGATTTTTTCGATTATCAGACAATAGCGGATCTTGCACAGAAAGCCCGTGAACGAATGGAAACTGAGGGAAAGGAGTCTGATATTTCTATGACTGAGGATGATACTACTATAGAAATTGAAAAAAACAGGATCATACCAATCTCAGGGCAAAAGGAAAATCTTAAGGCAGTACTCCTTACCGGAGTGACCGGTTATCTTGGTGCCCATCTCCTCTATGAACTCTTGAATAAAACCAATGCGCATGTCTATTGTCTCATCCGTGGAGAGAGTAAAGAACATATTATACAACGTGTTTTATCTACCATGGATTTTTATTTTAATCTGATTGAGGTGGATTGTTCAAGAATAACACCAATCCTAGGCGATCTGGAGATTGATGGGATATGTTTAGATGTTGATGATATGTGGATGCTGCTTGAGAAAGTGGACACAATCGTGCATTCTGCTGCTGATGTCAGGCACTATGGCGAGTATTCTCATTTTGAAAAAATAAATGTAATGGGCACAAAGAGATTGCTTGATCTAGCAAGGATAGGAAATTGTAAGAGATTCCATCATATATCAACATTAAGCATTTCAGGGGATTATATCCCCAATATGTCTCAAATCGTATTCAGTGAATTGGACTATAATAGGGGACAGGTGCTCAATAATGTTTATGGAAGGAGCAAATTCGAGGCTGAGTCTTTAGTGAGGGATGCGACGGGCAATGGATTTAACGCTACTATTTATAGGATTGGTGCATTGGTGGGAGACTCCACAACCGGGAAGTTCCAACGCTCCATAGATACCAATGCATTCTATGGACTAATTAAGGCAATAATTCAGATGGGTGTTGTGCCAGGTGATAGCGACGGACAATTGGATATGACCCCCGTTGATTCTTGCAGAGATGCAATAGTTAATCTTATGTTGCTTCCAGAGACATCAGGTCATACCTTTCACCTGTACAATCCCAACCTGATTACCATAAACAATCTAAGAGAACAATTATCATCCTTTGGATATAATATTCAGTCCCTAAGTGTAGAAGATTATGCTACTGCTATACAAAATGCCTTAGAGAACAAGGAGTTGGAGGAGGTTGTTCAAAAGCTTATCCCCTATATTACAGCTTCCTTTACACCTAAGACTAGGGTGAAATACGATAATCGTATTTCAAGCCATTTCTTAGATTCAGTAGGATTTAGATGGCCCTCTCTGGACAGAGAATTACTAAAAAGGCTGATTAAATATTGTGTGACAACAGGATTTGTAAAATCATCAGAAATATAAGAATATAGATGATGAGATGTGATTTCATGGTGATCTGTGAATTCCGTCATTTGAATGTTATGGAATTTTTGGGAAGATTATGCACTATTTGTCAAAGAAGAATATAGCTGACATTTACCCCCTGTCCCCTATGCAACAGGGGATGCTCTTTCATACCCTGTATGAGCCGCAGCAATCGGTTTATTTTGAACAGTTCTGTTGCATAATAGAAGGGACTCTATACCTGAAACACCTTGAAGACGCATGGAATTATCTCATAGATCAGTATCCGGTATTTAGAACCGTCTTCAATTGGAAGGATGCAGGCCAGCCAGTTCAACTCGTATTGAAGAAACGACCCATAAGCATCAAGGTGCATCATCTTAATGATCTGGATAATAAGGGGCAGAAAGAGAGAATAGAAGAGATTTTACGTTTAGATAGGCAAGACCCCTTTGATATGGCAAAGGGTCCGCTAATGCGTTTGCAGGTAATTGAACTGGAGTCGAATAGGAATTATTTTATATGGAGCTATCATCATATCCTCTTGGATGGATGGTGCCTCTCTCATATTATTACAGATCTCTTTGCTGCATACACCTCTTTAAGAAATGATCAGCCCCTGCCAGTACTTTTACGACCACCCTACAAGAATTATATATCTTGGCTTGCCAAGCAGGATATGGAGAGGGCTAAACAATTTTGGAGTGAATATCTCCATGGATTTGACACACCAACAGAATTACTGTGGGATTATAAGTCACTAAAGTGCGAGCGTAGGATTGAGAAGAGGGAGATAAGGCTATCTGAAGATATCACAGATTCGCTCGAGTCATTCGCCCGTAATCAGAGGATTACCTCTAGTACATTGATTCAGGCCGCCTGGGGAATCCTGCTTGGTCGCTACAGTAATAGTGATGATGTTGTTTTCGGCATTACGGTTTCCGGCAGACCAGCCTCGCTCACCGGTTCAGAGGAGATGATAGGGCTATTTATCAATACACTTCCTATGAGGGTTGGTCTCACCTCCACAGTTGCTGAGATGCTCGAAAATATTCAAGAGGGATTTTCAGAGATGCAGGGATTTGAGTATTCATTCCTCCCTGAAATCAAGGCATGCAGTCAGGTTCCTGCTGGGGAGGACCTCTTTAATAGCATTGTTGTATTCGAGAACTATCCCCTTGATCCCAATTCCCTCTCTATTGATGAGGATCTGATTTTATCTGACATGAAGATGTTGGAGGAGACAAATTTTGATTTGTGCCTGGTCGTTATGCCTGGAAATCAGATGGAGATCTCTCTCTCCTATGCAGGGGATCGATTTAAGGAAAAAACCATAGAATGTATGCTGGAGCATTTGCGCAATATACTTGTTCACATGATTCAGAATCCTTTATGTAACGCAAATTGCATTGAGATCATGGGAACTGGAGAGAAAAGGATGCTTCAGGAATTCAATATCACAGATACCCTTTACCCTGATCACAGTTGCATTCACGAACTTATTGAGGAGCGGGTGGATGAGAATTCTGATGGGATAGCCATTGTGGATGGTGATGAATGCTTAACCTATGTAGATATGGATGAGAGGGTTAATAGGTTGGCGCATTATCTCAGAACAAGAGGGATTCGGCCTGATATGTGTGTGGGCGTATTTTTGGATCGCTCTACAGATCTGGTTGTTGGGTTGCTTGGAATAATAAAAGCTGGTGGCGCTTATGTGCCATTGGACCCGGAATATCCCAAGGCAAGGCTTGAATACATGATTGATGATTGTGATGCCGGGATGATCTTAACCCATTCATCAATGTTGAAGGAATTGCCACCCTATCAAGGCGAGATAATCTGTTTGGATAGGGACTGGAGGGATATCAGCAGGATGCCAAGTTTTAGGCCGGAGGTGATAAATACTAATGTGGATCTAGTCTATGTAATTTATACATCCGGATCAACTGGTAGTCCCAAGGGTATTGAGGTTGAACATAGGGGATTGGTAAATTACATCTCCTGGGCTCTCACCTACTATGATATTAAAGCACATGAAGGTTTTCCCTTATATACGTCCATCTCCTTTGACCTTACTGTAACCAGCATCTTTGCGCCCTTAGTTGCAGGGGGATGCATTGAGATCCAACCACAGGGTCTTGATCCAAATACGCTTATCGAGCAAATGCTCATAAGCGAAAGATGCGATATTGCTAAGCTTACCCCTGCTCATCTGGATATTGTCGATCGGCTTACAGATGAAGGTCTTGAGAAATCTGAGAAATTGAATAGGTTTATCATTGGAGGCGAGGCTCTATCAGCAAATGTCTCCAGGTCAATGTTGAATAAATACGCGGATTTGATCATCTATAATGAGTACGGGCCTGCGGAGACTGTTGTCGGATGTATAGTATATAGGTTTTCCAGGCTGAATCCCGAATGCTCTAATGTCCCCATAGGGAAGCCTATAGCTAACACTAGGATATATATACTGGATAAGAATTTAAACCTGATGCCAATAGGCGTTCCTGGTGAGATATATATTTCCAGCCCGGGTGTGGCGAGGGGGTACTTGAACAAGGCTGATCCCACTGCCCAAGCCTTTGTGTCAAATCCATTTATTGATGGGGAGAGGATGTATCGCACTGGCGACATAGGCAGGTGGCTCTCGGACGGTAACATCGAGTTCCTTGGTAGGGTTGACCATCAGGTTAAGATCAGGGGTTATCGCATAGAGCTTGGCGAGGTGGAGGCGGCATTATGCAAGTATGATGGCATTCAGGATTGTGTTGTGCTGGACATGGAGGAGGCCTCAGGCAGCAGACACCTTGTCGGATATTATGTGAGTGATGATGAGATATCTTCAAGCGAGATAAAGGCCTTTTTGAGGGAGAGGTTGCCTGAATATATGATTCCGTTGCGTTTTGTATCTCTGAATGAATTACCCTTGACACCCAATGGCAAGGTAGACAGGGATGCGTTGCTCGATATGAGGAGGGCTGGAGATGTAGTGAAAAGTGAATATATTGCGCCTCGAAGTGAAGTGGAGTGTGTCCTGGTCGAAATATGGACAGAGATATTTGGCCTAGAGAGGATCGGAATATATGATAATTTTTTTGATATGGGAGGCGATTCCATCACTAGCCTTCAGGTTGTTGGTAGACTGAAGAAGAGGGGTTATGTAATTCGTCCAAAGGACATATTTGAACGCCAAAACATAGTCGAGCTTGCCGCTGTAGCGGTGATAAGCGATGGCGTAAGGACTGAGCAAGGGCCTGTAATCGGTGAGGCATCTCTAACACCGATACAGAAGTGGTTTTTTGAACTGGGATTGGCAAACGAGAATCACTTCAATCAATTCTTAATATTTAAGTGTGGCGCGAGCATTGACGAGGATGCATTGAGGAGGAGCTTGCAGCTCTTAATAGAGCATCACGATGCACTGAGGATGCGTTTTTATGATGGCAAGCAGGTGAATCAGCCTCTTGGTGAGAAGGTTTCTCTAGTTGTAAGGGATATTGATAACCGCGTTGCACTAAAGGATGGAATTAACAGCCTCTTAACATCCCTTAACATAGCGGATGGGCCTCTCTTTCGGGCCGGTCTATTCCGAATCGATGGCGTTGATTACTTGGCATTAGTGTGTCACCATCTTGTTGTTGACGGCGTTTCATGGAGGATACTGCTGGAGGATATAGTCAGTGCATATGAATCTCTGTTAAGCGGAAAGGAGATCGAGCTTCCGGATAAGACAACATCCTTCAGGGAATGGGCGCAATGCATTTCAGAATATGCTTCAAGGTCCGATCTCATGAATGAACTCTCCTACTGGAGGGGAAGGACGTCAGATTCTGTACACCGGCTTGTGATAGATCATGATTATGGCGCTAATGATGTTGCGTCATCAGATGTTGTGCGTGTAGTGATCAGCGGGGGGTGTGCAAATAATCTGCTGCGAGATGCGAACAGGGCATACCATACTGAGGTGAATGAACTCCTGATCACCTCCCTGATGCGAGCGGTGCAGGGTTGGTCTTCCCTTGATGAGGTGATATTCGATCTTGAGGGGCATGGCCGGGAGGAGATAATAGATGGCATTGATGTATCACGAACCGTTGGGTGGTTCACAACCATCTGCCCTGTCACACTCGGGGTTAGCCCTGAGGAGGATATTGGATATCATATCAGATATGTTAAGGAAAACCTGCGCGCTATGCCGCATAAGGGTTTAAATTATGGTGTGCTCAAGTATATGAGAGATGCTGATCTCATCCCTTGCGGCGAATCGGAGATCCTGTTTAATTACCTTGGGCAGATAAACAATATTGGATTCGAAGGACTTTTAGAGCCCGTATATGAGATGAATTTTCTACGTGGTGATCCTATAAATAACCGAAGTCACCTCATAGATATCAATTGTATTGTTCAGGATTTAAAGCTATTTATAGATGTTGGTTACAGCAGAAACAAATACAGGGATGATACCTTACACGCTCTAGCACAAGGACTAGTTCGAGAGATCGAGAATGTGGTTCAACACTGCATGCTAGTTGAGTGTTCGCGTTATACGCCCTCGGATTTTTCGCTTGTAGATGTCTCTCAAGAGTTTTTGGATGAGTACAGGGATGAGATAGATGATATCTATCCCTTATCACCCGCTCAGGATGGGATGTTGTTCCATTCTATATTGGAGCATGAAGACCCAGTATACTTTGAGCAGCGTTCCTTAAAAATTAAGGGGCCTTTGGATATAGAGTCCTTTAGGTCTGCCTGGAACCATTTGATTTCCATTAACCCAATATTTAGAACCGTATTCAGATGGTCTGGTGTTAAGTATCCAGTCCAGATTGTCTTAAAAAATCTACATGTGAGCCTTGATGTGCATGATATTGCTGGGCTTGACAAAGAAGGCCAGGAGGAGAGGATTCATGCATTTCTGAAGAGCGATAGAGACAACCCCTTTGATATGGAAAAGGGCCCTCTCATAAGATTGAACCTATTCATACTAGGGGAGAAGCTGCATCGTTTTGTGTGGAGTTTCCATCACATCCTGCTGGATGGATGGTCTTTGCCTATTATCCTAAAGGACTTTTTTGATACCTACCTCTCTTCTGTTAGGGGCAATGCCCCACCCAGACCTCAGAGACGATCCTTTAGGGATTACATCTCATGGTATTTGGAACAGGACAGCAAGGCTGCCCTTGAGTTTTGGAAATCGCACTTGGGAGATCTCGAAGCCATTACTCCCCTGCCTATGGACAGACCTTTTAATGAAACCTATGTGACGGATATGGGAGAGGAGAGACTCCTCCTCACGGAGGAATTCTCAGCCCATTTGAGGGATTTATCCAAGAAGGAACGCATCACCCTGAGTACCCTGATTC
The DNA here is from genome assembly GCA_034190085.1 of Spirochaetota bacterium. Taxonomy (NCBI): domain Bacteria; kingdom Pseudomonadati; phylum Spirochaetota; species Spirochaetota bacterium. The sequence continues at coordinate 45,317 of JAXHTS010000063.1, read as the reverse complement.
AGGCGGTATGGGCTATCCTCCTATCTCGATACAGCGGACAAGAGGATGTGGTCTTTGGAAGCGTTGTATCCGGCAGGCCTGCTGAGCTTAGTGGTTCTGAGGATATGGTCGGACTCTTCATTAACACCCTGCCAGTGAGGATCACTCTTGCCGAGGATATGACCCTTACTGAGCTTTTCCAATCACTTCAGGACTTGTTGCTCCGTATAAGGGATTATGAATACTCGTTATTGCCGGATGTTAAGGATGTGAGCGCTATTCCCAGGTCTCAGAATCTCTTTGACAGTATAGTGGTATTTGAAAACTATCCATTAGAATCTCTTTCAGAAATAGAGAATCATAGCTTAGAAATTTCAGACATTTACGGCTTTGAGATGACCAATTTTCCATTGACCCTGGTTATTGTGCCTGGTGCGCGCATGAGTTTAAATATGCAATACTACAGATCACTATTTGATCAAGGGACAATCAGCCGCATGATGGGTCATATGCATCAGATTTTATGCGCTGTTATTGAGAATCCCTCTAGGAGGATATCAGAGCTGGATATCCTCACACCTATAGAGAGACAAAATGTTCTGGTTTCCTTTAATACTACATATGTTAATTATCCTAAGGATAAGTGTTTGCATCAGCTGTTTGAGGAGCAGGCGGATCTCACTCCGGAAAGGCCCGCTGTAGTCTTTTATGATGGATTCTATACTTATGGCGAGTTGAATGCAAGGTCCAATCAATTGGCAAGGCATCTCAGGGAACAGGGGGTAGACTCAGGCGCTATTATCAGCATGATGATTTCTGAGCCCTTGGATGCCATCGTAGCCATTCTCGGTATCCTGAAATCAGGGTGCGCCTATCTTTATATGGATGTTGATTATCCTAAAATTCGTATAGATCATATGATAGATGAGAGCGATGCGCCTGTGGTTCTTACAATGGAGGCTCATTTAGACAAGCTATCAGGCTATCAGGGGGGAATAGTATGCCTTGATAGGGATTGGGATTATATTTCGTATTATGATGTGTCAAATCTTCAGTGTGATATCTTGCCTGAAGATGCGGCCTATGCCCTCTACACCTCAGGGTCAACCGGAAAGCCAAAGGGGGCGCTCATCCCTCATCGCGGGGTAGTGAACCTTGTGTACGCCCTTCAGAAAGGCATCTACTCCAATTATTCTGATCCTCTTCACGTTGCCCAGCTTGCATCCTTTTCATTTGACGCATCGGTTCAGCAGATTTTTGCCAGTCTCATTTTGGGCCATACCCTTTATCCAATCCCTAATACCATAAAGAGGGATGTTTCTCTGCTGATAGACTATATTCTGGATAATAAAATAGAGATCATAGATGGCACGCCATCCTTATGGGAATTATTTATAGATGGTGGGATTTCTGATAGATCGGGTCTTGAGTTGAAACATATCATTGTTGGCGGTGAGGCCTTGCCAAAAAAGCTTATAGAGCGTTTTTATGATGGATCTTATGGTAAAGGGACAAAGTGGACAAATGTATACGGAGTTACTGAGAGTTCGGTTGATTCCACCGTTTGTCTGGTTGAACTTGATGCCATTGGCGGTAGCCTATATGTCCCAATCGGCAAGCCAATCGCAAACACGTGGATATATATATTTGATGAACACATGAGACTTGTGCCTGTGGGTGTGCCAGGGGAGATGTACATTGGAGGCGATGGCCTTGCATTGGGATATTTGAATAATCCTGAGGAGACGAGGCAAAGGTTTATAGACGATTCCATAAATAAAGGTAAAAGGCTCTACAGGACTGGCGACCTGGGCAAATGGCTTCCTGATGGCAATATATTATTTTTGGGGAGAATTGATCAACAGGTTAAGATCAGGGGCTTCCGTATTGAACCTGGTGAAATAGAGGCCGTTCTCTCAGCTTATCCGGATGTGAGCGAATGCGTGATTGTTGATAAACTTGACAATTCTGGCAACAGGTTTCTTGTGGCCTACTATGTTTCAAGGAGAGAACTCTCTGCGTCCAGTCTGAGAGATTTTCTTGGGAAATCCCTGCCAGACTATATGATCCCCCTAAGATTCGTAGGCTTAGATTCGTTTCCAATGAATCGAAGCGGCAAGCTGAACAGGAATGCTTTACCGGATATTGATGACATGCGTCCTGTCCTGGAGACAGAATATGTGGCTCCCAGAAATAATATTGAGCGGACATTGACTGAGATATGGCAGGATCTATTAGGGATTGAAGGGGTTGGTGTGAGGGATAACTTCTTTGACCTTGGCGGACACTCTCTAAAGGCAATGCGTGTCGTATCCAGGATAAAGAAGGAACTCAATGTTGAGATCCCATTGAGGGCGATATTTGAAGATCCCAGCATAGAGGGCATAAGCAGGGTCATATCAATGTGGAATCACAGAGTTCTTGGCAATATTGAGCCCTTGCCGAAGATGACTTCCTATCCCTTATCCCATGCTCAGAAGAGACTATGGTTTTTAGATCAACTGATTCCTAATTCAATAGCCTATAATATACCCACCGCTTTTATTGTCAACGGTGATCTTGATATCGTTGCCATGAACCAGGCTCTCCAGTTTGTCGTTGAAAGACATGATATATTAAGAACCACCTTTACAGATGAGGATGGAAGGCCTGTGCAGGTAGTGGCTGATGAAATGCCGATTGAGGTGAATATTATTGATAGTGGCAATGTTAAAGAGCTTGCGGCGAGTGAGGCCTCCAGACCCTTTGATCTTAGCAGTCTTCCTCTATTCAGGGTGAGTCTGTTTAGTATAGGTGATGAGAGGCATCTGGTTCTCTTTACTATGCACCACATCATCTCGGATGGGTGGTCAATGCAGATATTGATAAAGGAATTGTTATTGAGTTACTCCTCTATCAAGAGGTGTGAGAATCCCCGTCTTCCTGAGTTGCCTGTGCAATATAGGGATTATGCCGCTTGGCAGAATAGTATGCTATTGATGAGCGAATTAAAGGAGCAGGAGGAATATTGGTTAGGGAAGCTGGGAGGGGATTTGCCTGTGTTGGATCTGCCGACTGATCGTGCAAGACCTTCAATGCTGACACAAAATGGATCCACATACAGATTTATAATAGGGTCTGATCTGGCAATAGGGATAAGGAACCTAACTAAACAGAGAGATTTAACACTCTTCATGGTTTTGCTCGCTGTTTTCGATATCCTGTTGTTGAGATTGAGCAATCAGGATGATATCATCGTTGGTTCTCCAGTGGCGGCTAGGAATCATTCAGATGTTCACGATTTAATAGGCTTTTTTGTAAATACTTTGGCCTTGCGTGTCGATCTGGGAGGTAATCCCAAATTTGAGGAACTTATGCAGCGCGTAAGGGAGACATGCCTAGATGCATATTCGAATCAGGATTACCCCTTTGATCGTTTCATAGATATCCTGAATCCACCCCGGGATGCAAGCAGGAGCCCAATATTCAGCGTAATGTTTATACTTCAAAATGAGATGGATATCCTCACCTCCTTAAGCGTGGAGGGGCTCACCATAGAGGAGATCATAGATGAACAGACGAGTGCGAAGTTTGATCTTACATTGCTGATATTCGAGTTCAATGACAGATTCGAGGCCCAATTTGAATACAACACAGACCTCTTTGATGAAGCTACAATTGAGAGGTTTTCCCATTACTTCATAACGCTTTTATTCGATGTGACGAAATATCCCTCTAATAGGTTGTCTGAATATAAAATTTTGAATGATGTAGAAAGAAATAAACTCTTGATTGAGTTTAATGACACCCAGGCATTATATCCTGAGGCTTTGTGTTATCATCAGATCTTTGAGGATCAGATTGCTAATATGCCGGATAATGTAGCTTTGATATTTGGGGATACTCAGCTTACCTATAGCGAGTTAAATGAGAGGGCTAACAGGTTAGCCTGGTTGTTGAGGTCAAAGGGGGTTAGGCCGGACAGTATAGTTGGGATAATGGTTAATCGATCAACTGAGATGATAGTAGGGCTACTGGCAATATTGAAGGCTGGCGGTGCCTATCTTCCAATAGATCCTGAATATCCGGAAGAGAGGGTGCGATATATGCTTGAGGATAGCGATGTAGGGATTATGTTGACTCAGGGTGGATTGATATCCAAGGTTTTGGGGTGTGGTTTTAGTAGCGAAATCATTGATATATTTGATGAGGGATCCTATGGGGCAAATAGCACTAATTTGAGTAATATCGCTTGCCATGGTGATCTGGCATATGTGATCTACACCTCTGGCTCAACAGGAAAACCCAAGGGCGTGATGATAGAGCATAGGAATGTGGTTAATTTTATTGCGGGGATGGCGTCAACAATAGACTTCTCATCGAATAAGACAATATTGGCATTAACCACAGTTTCCTTCGATATATTTGTTTTGGAGACCCTCTTAGCATTGGCTAAGGGCTTGAGGATTGTAATAGCAAATGAGATGGAGCAGAGCGATCCTGAGTTGTTGAGGAATTTAATAAATGATAACCGTGTCAGCATGTTGCAGGTGACGCCATCAAGGTTGAAGTTGCTGAAGGGCTATGGAAATATGGCAGAGTGTATGAGCGGACTGAGTGAGTTGATTGTGGGCGGAGAACCCTTCCCTGATAATCTGCTTACAGAGTTAAAGGATGCATTTGATGGCAGAATATATAATGCATATGGGCCTACGGAGACGACTGTCTGGTCAACGCTTAAGGATTTAACGGAGACTGAAGAGATAAATATTGGGAGACCGATATCCAATACACGGGTATATATTATAGATGATTATAATAGGTCTCAACCAATAGGGGTAGCTGGGGAGTTATGTATTGGAGGAGAGGGCCTTGCAAGGGGGTATCTGAATAAGCCTGAGCTGACATCTGAGAGATTTATTGAAAATCCCTTTGTTCCTGACGAGAGGATCTATAGGACTGGAGATCTTGCATGTTGGCTGCCCAATGGTGAAATTGAGTTTTTTGGTAGATCGGACTATCAGGTTAAGATCAGGGGTTATCGCATTGAGCTTGGAGAGATAGAGACGCGTTTATGTGAACACTCTTCAATCAGTGATGCGGTGGTGGTTGATAGGCATGATGCTGGTGGCGATCAGTGTCTTGTCGCTTACTGCGTTTCTGAGGTTGAGCTTTCCACAAACGATCTCAGGGAATTTCTCAAAATGACGCTTCCGAATTACATGATACCATCGCGTTTTATTGTGCTGGATACGATACCCTTGACCCCCAATGGGAAGGTAGACAGGGATAGGTTGCCTGAGATTGATGGTATTGGCACTGTTGTGGATAGGGAGCCTATACCACCTCGCGATGAGAGGGAGGAGCATATATCATCCATATGGCAGGAAGTATTAGGGGTATCCGATATCGGGATATACGACAACTTTTTTGACCTTGGCGGCCACTCTCTTTTGGCGACCCAGGTCATCTCCCGGATAAGGAAGGGGTTTGGTGTTGATATCCCCCTGAGGATTATATTTGATGAGCCTAACATAGCTGGTTTAGCCATTGCGGTTAGTGATTATCGATCAGTGAAATATAGCTCAATAGAGCCCTTGGCCAGGCAGGAGTATTATGAGCCTTCCCATGCACAGAAGAGACTTTGGTTTTTGGATCAACTGACACCTGATTCCTCGGCCTACAACATTTCCTCAGTCTTCATAATAAAGGGTGATTTGGACATAGAGATTCTGAACCGCGCCATGCATCTTGTGGTTGATAGACATGAGACGCTGAGAACCACATTTACGAGCCTCAATGGTCATCCGGTGCAGGTGATCTCTGATGATGTTAGGTTTGAAGTGAATATATTGGGTGAGGGTGATTTGACTCATTTTGTATTGGAGGAGGCATTTAGACCCTTTGACCTTACGAAGCTGCCGCTCTTCAGGGTCAACCTATTGAGATTGGGAGATGGCCGTCATCTTTTTATCTTTACGATGCACCACATCATATCAGACGGCTGGTCCATGCAGTTATTGATAAGGGAGTTGGCGCTCTGCTATGGTTTTTTGAGTATGGGCGAGGAGCCTGTACTTCCTGAGTTGCCTGTACAATACAGGGATTATTCAGCCTGGCAGAATTCCTTATTGGATAGCGGTGAATTGGAGACACAAGAGGAGTATTGGTTGGATATGTTGGGTGGGGATTTGCCGGTGTTGGATTTTCCTTTAGACCGCCCTAGGCCCTCAATACAGGGTCAGAATGGTGCAATCTATAGGTTTACTATAGGCGATGATCTTCCCTCAGGGCTGAGGTCTATATCCAGGGATGGTGATTTTACGTTATTCATGGCCTTGCTTGGGGTATTTGATATTTTTTTAATGAGGTTGTGTCAACAGGATGACATAATTGTCGGCTCTCCGATAGCCGGCAGGAATCATCCTGATATACAGGATTTGATAGGCTTTTTTGTAAATACCCTTGCCCTGCGGGTGGATTTGAGCGGTGATCCGAGTTTTGAGGAGTTGTTGTTACGCGTAAGGGATGTCTGTTTAGGCGCGTATTCGAATCAGGATTATCCCTTTGATCGTTTGATAGATCTTCTTAATCCTGTTCGGGACATGAGCAGGAGTCCGATATTCAATGTGATGTTGGTAGTACAGAATGAGGCTGATAAATATTTATTTACGAATGTGGATGGTTTGAGTCTTGAAGAGTATGATGAGATAGATGAGGTATGGAGGACGTCCAAGTTTGATTTGAGTCTATTTATATTTGAGTATAATGATCGTTTTGAAGCTCAATTTGAATACAATACAGATCTTTTTGATATTGAGACCATAGAGAGGTTTTCAGGTTATTTCCGGAATATTCTATCAGAGGCAGTGTCAGATCCTGGGAAACCAATATCTGAATATGAGATTATAGGCGAGGAAGAGAGAAATCGCCTGCTAATCGAGTTTAATGATACATATACTGAGTTTCCAGAGGACCTGTGCATTCACGAACTGATAGAGAAGACATCAACCAGATATCCTGATAGAATTGCGCTTAGGGCAGGTGATGAGCATCTTACCTATAGGGATTTGGAGATGAATGCCAATAGACTGGCGCATTATCTGAGGTTGCGGGATATACGAAATGATAGCCGGGTAGGCATATTCATGGATCGTTCTATAGGGATGATTGTGGGCATACTTGGGATATTGAAGGCAGGCGGGGCCTACGTACCCTTGGATATCGAGTATCCTGAACAGAGGCTTGAGTATATGTTGAGCGATTCAGATGTGAAGTTGATATTAACCCATTCATCGGTATTTGAAGGGCTTCCACGTTATAATGGTGAGATTCTCTGCTTGGATAGGGGTTGGGATGAGATTAGCAGGATGCCAAGCTCAAGCCTTGAGATGATAAATACGAGCAGGGATCTCGTTTATGTGATCTATACATCTGGATCAACAGGTCAGCCAAAGGGTATTGAGATAGAGCATAGGGGACTGGTCAACTATATAATCTGGGCACTGCACTACTATGATATTGAAGACCATGGCAGCTTTCCCCTCTACACCTCCATGTCCTTTGACCTGACTGTGACGAGTATATTTGCACCCTTAGTAGCTGGAGAGTGCATTGAGATATATCCAGGAGATACAGATCCTGTCTCTCTTATTGAGGAAGTATTTAGGAGCGGGATGAGTGATATTGCGAAGCTTACGCCTGCCCATTTGGAGATCGCTGATCGCTTAACGGATGACGATCTCAGAAAATCAGGGAATTTGAATAGGTTAATCCTTGGTGGCGAGGCTCTTTCGGCAAAGGTCTCTAGGTCGATACTAAAAAAGTACCCAGGTCTCATCATTTATAATGAGTATGGCCCAGCAGAGACAGTAGTAGGATGCATAGCCTACAAGTTTGACAGTTTGGATTCTAGTTGCATTAATATTCCTATTGGGAAACCCATAGCAAACACCAAAATATACATACTGGATAAGGATATGAAGCTGGTGCCCATTGGTGTTCCTGGAGTGATCCATATCTTCAGTCCGGGTGTTGCGAGGGGTTACCTAAATAAGCATGATATTACATCCAAGAGCTTTTTGTCAAGTCCTTTTTCTGAGGGAGAGAGGTTATATAGCACAGGCGACCTTGGCAGATGGCTCCATGACGGGAATGTCGAGTATCTGGGTAGGGTAGATGATCAGATAAAGATTAGGGGTTATCGTATAGAACCTAGGGAGGTTGCTTCTGTAATCAGCCTTTATGATGGTATACATGATAGTGTTGTGATGGACAGGGAGGATGACAGGGGGGAGAGATACCTGATAGGGTATTATGTGAGTGTTGATGATATATCATCCGGAGAACTAAAGTCCTTTGTAAAAGAGAGCCTGCCTGATTACATGATTCCAGCACGTTTTGTGAGATTAGATTCGATACCCTTGACCCCTAATGGGAAGGTAGACAGGGATAGGTTGCCTGAGATTGATGGTATTGGCACTGCTGTGGATAGGGAGCCTATACCACCTCGCGATGAGAGGGAGGAGCATATATCATCCATATGGCAGGAAGTATTAGGGGTATCCGATATCGGGATATACGATAACTTCTTTGATCTTGGCGGCCACTCTCTTTTGGCGACCCAGGTCATCTCCCGGATAAGGAAGGGGTTTGGTGTTGATATCCCCCTGAGGATTATATTTGATGAGCCTAACATAGCTGGTTTAGCCATTGCGGTTAGTGATTATCGATCAGTGAAATATAGCTCAATAGAGCCCTTGGCCAGGCAGGAGTATTATGAGCCTTCCCATGCACAGAAGAGACTTTGGTTTTTGGATCAACTGACACCTGATTCCTCGGCCTACAACATTTCCTCAGTCTTCATAATAAAGGGTGATTTGGACATAGAGATTCTGAACCGCGCCATGCATCTTGTGGTTGATAGACATGAGACGCTGAGAACCACATTTACGAGCCTCAATGGTCATCCGGTGCAGGTGATCTCTGATGATGTTAGGTTTGAAGTGAATATATTGGGTGAGGGTGATTTGACTCATTTTGTATTGGAGGAGGCATTTAGACCCTTTGACCTTACGAAGCTGCCGCTCTTCAGGGTCAACCTATTGAGATTGGGAGATGGCCGTCATCTTTTTATCTTTACGATGCACCACATCATATCAGACGGCTGGTCCATGCAGTTATTGATAAGGGAGTTGGCGCTCTGCTATGGTTTTTTGAGTATGGGCGAGGAGCCTGTACTTCCTGAGTTGCCTGTACAATACAGGGATTATTCAGCCTGGCAGAATTCCTTATTGGATAGCGGTGAATTGGAGACACAAGAGGAGTATTGGTTGGATATGTTGGGTGGGGATTTGCCGGTGTTGGATTTTCCTTTAGACCGCCCTAGGCCCTCAATACAGGGTCAGAATGGTGCAATCTATAGGTTTACTATAGGCGATGATCTTCCCTCAGGGCTGAGGTCTATATCCAGGGATGGTGATTTTACGTTATTCATGGCCTTGCTTGGGGTATTTGATATTTTTTTAATGAGGTTGTGTCAACAGGATGACATAATTGTCGGCTCTCCGATAGCCGGCAGGAATCATCCTGATATACAGGATTTGATAGGCTTTTTTGTAAATACCCTTGCCCTGCGGGTGGATTTGAGCGGTGATCCGAGTTTTGAGGAGTTGTTGTTACGCGTAAGGGATGTCTGTTTAGGCGCGTATTCGAATCAGGATTATCCCTTTGATCGTTTGATAGATCTTCTTAATCCTGTTCGGGACATGAGCAGGAGTCCGATATTCAATGTGATGTTGGTAGTACAGAATGAGGCTGATAAATATTTATTTACGAATGTGGATGGTTTGAGTCTTGAAGAGTATGATGAGATAGATGAGGTATGGAGGACGTCCAAGTTTGATTTGAGTCTATTTATATTTGAGTATAATGATCGTTTTGAAGCTCAATTTGAATACAATACAGATCTTTTTGATATTGAGACCATAGGGAGGTTTTCAGGTTATTTTTGTAATATATTATCAGAGGCAGTGTCAGATCCTGGGAAACCAATATCCCAATATGAGATTATAGGCGAGGAAGAAAGAAATCGGTTATTAGTAGAATATAATAAGACTGGGATAGATTATCCAAGGAATACAACCATTCATGAATTATTTGAGAAGCAAGCTGAGAATTTTCCAGATAATATAGCAGTGGTTATAAAAGAGAATCGGATCACCTATGACCAATTGAATAGAAGGGCAAACAGCCTAGCGAGATTATTACGACAAAAGGGTGTGAAACCTGATTGTATTGTGGGGATGATGTTTGATCGATCCATTGAGATGATCATCGGAATGATGGCAATCCTTAAAGCCGGAGGGGTATATCTGCCGATAGATCCAGATTTTCCGGAAGAGAGAATCAGCTTCATGTTGCAGGACAGTGGAACAGAGATAGTACTGACAACGGAAGGTCTGGCAAGCAGGGCAGGTTTTGTAGAAGAAAAGATATATTTGGATAAAGCTGACGTATTTGTAGGAGATGATTCGAATCTTGAAAATATTAATAATTCCTCTGATTTAGCCTATATCATCTATACATCTGGCACTACTGGAAAACCTAAAGGTGTGATGATCGAACATAAAAATGTAGTAAGGCTTTTGTTTAACGATAAGAATCCGTTCGATTTTGATAGTAACGATGTGTGGACGATGTTTCATTCTTATTGTTTCGATTTTTCAGTATGGGAGATTTATGGGGCTCTGCTCTATGGCGGCAAGTTGATACTGGTGCCAAAAGGAGTCACTAAGGATCCAAAGGAATTATTACAAATATTGGGATCTGAGATGGTAACAGTACTGAATCAAACCCCCTCTTCTTTTTATAATTTAATCAATGCAGAATTGGGCCAACGAGAACATGAATTATCTATTAGATATGTTGTTCTTGGGGGTGAGTCCCTAAAACCTATTAAATTATTGGGATGGAAGGATATCTATCCTGAAACAAAGATAATCAATATGTATGGGATAACGGAGACAACGGTGCATGTCACCTATAAAGAGATGGAGGAGAGGGACATCGAATTAAATGTTAGTAATATCGGAATACCCATACCAACATTATTTACATATATATTAGATGAGAAGCAGGGGTTATTGCCAAAAGGCGTAATTGGAGAATTGTATGTAGGGGGGGAGGGCGTTGCGCGAGGATATTTGAACAGGAAGGAGCTTACAGAGGAAAGATTTGTCGAAGATCCATTCAAGCCTGGGGAGAGGCTTTATCGGTCTGGTGATCTTGTGAGGATTATTGCCGATGGTGAAATGGAATATTGTGGCAGGATTGATCATCAATTTCAAATACGTGGATTTAGGATTGAGTTAGGGGAAATAGAGAATCATATACAGAGACATATAGATATATCTGAAAATATAGTTATAGCTAAGATAGATAATAATGATGAAGTTTTTCTTTGTTCATATTTTGTTGCAGATAGAGAAATTCGATCCTCTGAAATAAGGAAATTTTTATCCAAGAGCCTGCCTGATTATATGATACCATCATATTTTGTACAGATAGATGAAATGCCATTAACACTCAATGGTAAGATTGATAGAAGTGTTTTACCAGAACCTGATATCAAAGCTGATGGAGAATATATCCCACCTCGTAGTGATATGGAGGAGAAGATAGCAGGGATTTGGTCAGAGGTATTGGGTGTTAAGGGGATCGGCATACATGATAATTTTTTTGATTTAGGTGGGCATTCATTGAAGGTGATCCAGGTAATGAGCAAGATAAAGGAGAGCTTTGCCATAGATTTGCCGGTGAGATCGCTTTTTGACGAGCCAACAATTTATGGCCTATCCAGGGTTATATCTGTCCATGATGGATCATTATATCTGCCTATTGAGCCTATAACTAAGAGGGAGTATTATGAACTTTCCCACGCGCAGAGGAGGTTGTGGTTTTTGGATCAGATGTCACCTGGCATATCCACATACAATATCCCAATGGTTTTAGCCATAGAGGGTGAGCTGGATATAGGTTTGATGAGGGAGGCATTACAGATTATTGTTGATCGACATGACTCATTGCGCACGGCCTTCAAAAATTTGGACGGCGAGCCAGTTCAGATTATACTGGATGATATGAAGGCTGAGGTTCATGTAATTTTGAGTAGAGATGATGATTCTATTAAACTAGCTATGGATGAGATTACAAAATCCTTTGATCTTTCTGTTGCCCCGCTTTTCAGGATGACACTATTTATGACTGATAAAGACAGGTATATGCTTGTCTTTATTATGCATCACATCATATCCGACGGGTGGTCTATGGGTATTATGGCAGGGGAGTTTGTTTCAAGTTATCTCGCGCTTAGGGATGGCAAATATCCATCACTATCGGAACTACATGTTCAGTATAAAGATTATGCTTATTGGCAGAAGTCATTATTGATAAATGATTTATTGAAGAATCAGGAGGATTATTGGCTAGGGAAGTTAGGTGGCGATTTGCCAGTGTTGGAGATTCCGACAGATAGACAAAGACCCTCCATTCAGACTCAGTACGGCGCGGCATATAGATTTACGATAGATTGTCATCTGAAGCATGGGATGGAAAGCCTTGCCAGGGTTGAGGATATGACACCCTTTATGATTTTATTCGCTGTCTTTAATCTTCTCATGTTGAGGTTGACGAATCAGGAAGACATAATAATCGGAACACCAATTGCTGGAAGGAATCATCCAGATATTCAGGAGTTGATAGGTTTTTTTGTAAATACACTGGCATTGCGCGTTGATTTGAGCGGCAATCCTAGCTTTGTTGAACTCATGAGAAGGGTGAGGGCGACATGCCTTGAGGCGTATTCAAATCAGGATTACCCCTTTGATCGTTTGATAGATATCCTTAATCCTGTGCGGGATATAAGCAGAAGTCCGGTCTTTGATGTGATGTTTGCATTTAATCAGGATGAGATTGTCCCATCATTGACATCCCAAAAAAATGAAGATATTTGCATAAAGCCGATTGAGGGAGAGCAGGTTGCCTCTAAATTCGACCTGACATTGATCATCTCTGCAAATGAGAAGGGACTTGAGGCACAGTTTGAATATAACATCGACCTTTTTGATGAAAAAACAATTCAGAGATTTGCAGGATATTTTGAGTCTCTCCTATCCGGTGTTGTAAATTGTCCCACTAAGCGGCTAAGTGAGTATGAGATATTGGGGGAGGAGGAGAGGAATAGAGTCCTCTATAATTTTAATGACACATATGTTAATTATCCTAAGACAAATCACATCTATCAGCTATTTGAGGAACAGATGAAGAGGACTCCGGATATGGCTGCTGTTGTCTTTGATGGTAAAACATTAACCTATAGTGAACTCAATGCAAAAGCAAATCAACTAGCCCACTCTTTAAGGAGAAAGGGTGTTCTGGAACAGGACCATGTGGGGATTTTTGCCAAGCGTTCTGATGAGATGATAATATCGCAGCTAGGAGTCTGGAAGGTAGGGGCTGCGTTTGTTCCCATAGATCCAGAGTATCCCCAAAATCGCGTTCGCTTTATGCTCAAGGATTCAAGTGCAAAGATATTGATCGTGCAGAGGGATTTGTTGAGCAGAACGCTGGAATTTGATACAGAGGCTCTCTGCCTTGATGATTGCTGGGGGGAATCCAAGAATTCCCTTGAGGTATCCTCAATGGCTGAGCATGCTGCTTACCTGATCTATACCTCAGGCTCAACAGGTCAACCCAAGGGATCTCAGATTACACATAGGAATTTTGCAAATCTAGTATACTGGCATATCAACACATTCAGCGTAGATGAGCATGACCGAGCCTCTCTTTTGGCAGGCGTTGCTTTCGATGCATCGGTGTGGGAGATATGGCCATATTTACTTAGCGGATCTAGCGTATATCCTCTTGAGATGAATCTTAGCCATATGCTACCCGATGAGCTTGTTATCTGGCTCAGGAAGAACAAAATAACCCGAGCCTTTATTCCCACAAAACTGGCTGAGCTGGTTCTCGGTTTGAATCTTGTGAATCTCTCGCTTAAGACACTCTTCACCGGCGGCGATAGGTTGAGCCTTGTCCCATCACGCCATGCATTTGAAGTGATTAATAATTATGGCCCAACTGAGACTACTGTAGTGGCAACGTCAGGTAATGTGAGCAATTGGGACAATTCAAAGGGAAATCCCCCTATTGGAAGGCCTATATCCAATGTTAAGGTATATATTTTAGATAAACATCTCAATCCTGTTCCTGTGGGTGTTGTTGGCGAGGTCTTCATCAGCGGCTCCTCTGTTGGCAATGGTTATATAAATGACCTAGATAAGACGCATGAGGCCTTTGTCCAAAATCCCTTTTCCGATATTGAAGAGATTATGTATAGGACCGGAGATAATGCTAAATGGATGCCTGACGGTAATATTGATTTTATTGGACGGGTTGACCATCAGTTTGAGATAAGGGGTTACCGGATTGAACCTGGAGAGATCGAGAAGGTATTCCTGAGTCACGAAGCTGTAACTGAATGCGTAGTAATTGATAAGACCAGCGATGATGGTAATGTTATTATTGTGATGTTCTATGTGTTATCCGATGCTTTGAGCGAGGAGGAGGGGCGTTCTTATCTCAATGAGTATCTGCCTAGTTACATGATACCTTCATTGTTTATTCCTCTGGATAGACTCCCCTTAACACCCAATGGTAAGCTGGACAGGAATTCTTTATTGAGAATGATAGAACTGGATGCTCTCTTTTCATCTGAATATGTGCCGCCTAGAAATGATATGGAGCAGGTCTTTGCTGAAGTATGGCAGGGGGTTTTGGGGGTAGAGAGGATAGGTATATATGATAATTTTTTTGATCTGGGAGGGAACTCACTATTGATCCTAAAAGTGCTTGCGCAGTTGAAGCTCAATTATCCTATTACAGTTCAGGATTTTTTTGATTATCAGAGGATTGTTGATTTAGCGCATGTGGCCTTAAAGCGGATGGAAAGTGTGGGCGAGACCCAGGGTGATACTTTTACAGACAAAGAAGTGGCACTGGAGGAATTTGTTGATATTCCTATCTCAGGGAAGAGAGAAAATCCGAAAAATATTTTTCTCACAGGAGTTACAGGCTATCTCGGCGCTCACCTTCTCTATGAGTTTCTAAAAAAGACAGATGCGCATATCTACTGTCTAATTCGTGGAGAAAATCAGGAGCATATTACTGAACGTTTGATTGCTACTCTAGAATTCTACTTCGATTGTAATGATTTGGGTATGTCCAGAATAACCCCAGTCCTTGGGAATCTGGACATCGATGGCCTGAACCTCAGTGTTGATATATCAGAGAGGATTCTCGAAGAAGTGGATACCATTGTGCACTCTGCGGCTGATGTGAGGCACTTTGGTGAATATTCTCATTTTAGGAACATAAACGTGCTGGGCACGAAGAGGCTGCTTGAGTTAGCAAACTCATCAGGCATCAAGAGATTTCACTATATATCCACCTTAAGCGTGTCAGGTAACTATTATCCCAATATGTCTCAGGTGGTGTTTAAGGAGACTGATTTCGATAGGGGACAGGCTCTTGATAACGTTTATGCCAGGAGTAAGTTTGAGGCTGAAGCCCTTGTGAGGGAAGCTATGGAAGGCGGTATTAATGCCACCATCTATAGGGTGGGAACCCTTGTGGGAACATCTTCTACAGGAAAGTTCCAACGCTCTATTGATACCAATGCATTCTATGGTCTCATTAAGGCAATTGCTCATATAGGTGTGATACCTGATGGATCTGATGGACATATCGAGATGACCCCAATTGACTCATGCAGAAAGGCCTTGGTTGAATTTATGCTGCTTCCAGAGACCTCAGGGCGCTGTCTTCATGTCTATAATCCAAACCTTACTACCCTAAAACAATTCACAGGAGTACTAAAAAGAGTTGGATACGATATCAGGTCTTTACCGTTGAAAGAGTGTATAGAAACGATAAAGGATCTTTCTAAGGATGAAGAATTGGGGGATGGGATTGAAATGCTTATTTCACAATTTTCTGACAACCTATCCCCAAAGACCAAGGTGATCTATAATCATGGTATTGCGTCACATTTTCTTGATTCTGTTGGATTTGAATGGCCAGTTTTGGATAATGAACTCATAAATAGGCTCATTCAATATTGTATTTCCGCAGATTTCCTAAATCCCCCAGTGCCTAGTGAGGAATAGCAAAGGTTAAGGGGATAGATAAGGACTGTAGTGAACAGATTAACACTCAACCATATTTATAAAGCTTATCCAATTGATATATATGGGTTGGAAGGATGATATTATAAAGTTGAACCTGCAGGAATTCCATTTTTTAGCTATGCATAAGGTGAATCCTGCACAATCTCACCTAATTACTATACGTTTTCAAACAAGGCATAATGTAGAAGAGATGAATTTGTTGTCTCAGTTTCATCCAGACCAACAAATTTCTATGGGCTCCTAAATCTATACCATCATACACTATCCTATGATAGTGTTTTTTGAGATCAAAGGTAAAAGAGTTTGGATACAGTGTTACTGTGCTATTCGCAACTGCCTTTGCTATATCTATTAGTTGAAGAGTTGATAAAGATAGAGGGAATATAATAAAAATACCTGTTTAAATTAATTTAAGACCATATTTAAAAGGAAAAAAGGCTTATGTATTTGGCAATTATCTCTATGCCCCTGTGCTGAAAATCCATTTGAAGGATTGCTTTGATTCCAAAAAAGTGATGAATATAATGGAAAACCAGTTTTACAGAAAATTAATGCAAATATAGATATGGAGAATTATTATTCCCTTTATTAATGGATAAGATGAGTACCCTAATTGGTAGGAAAAATTATGCAAGATTAGTGCAGAAGTTAAAAGAGAAAGAAAGATCATCTATGGCCTTATTTCCAGTTTCAAATTTAGGCAATCTGGATAGATTGAATTATCCTGGGAATAGATTTCAGGTTATTTAGGTCATCTCGACTACACAATATCATGGAATGTTGCTATCATTCTCCAGTATTAATGACCAGATTGTGATCTTGGTTTCATATCAGCAAATGGAATTTATGCATGAAGAGATTGAGGATATTATCGCTCTGCTTGAACAAGTCTTAGGAGAGTTGCTCGATATGTAGATGTTCTAGCGGGAAATTATATATTTCGGATTTGATCAATTTAATGATAGGAAGGTGAATATGAAAATAGGAATTGTCACAGGGGCTTCATCAGGAATTGGTAGGGAATTCGTTTATCAGCTTGAATCTGCTTATGAGCTTGATGAGCTGTGGTTGATCGCAAGAAGGGAGGATCGGTTAATGGAGACTTCAGCTAGACTTCAGCAAGCTAAGGGTGTTGTAATTCCCATGGATCTAACCTCTGTAGAGGAAATGAATATGCTCAGGAGAAAGATTGAGGATGAATCTCCTGAGATTTGTGTATTGATAAACAACGCAGGGCATGGAATAATCGGGGCATTCGAAGATATTTCAATAAATGATCAATTGGGTATGATTGATCTGAATGTTAATGTGTTAGTGAGACTTACACATATTTGTCTTTCCTATATGAGCGAGGGTAGTATTATATATCAAATTGCATCCCTCAATGCCTTTATGCCAGTACCGGATGGGGCTGTTTATAGCGCAACTAAGGCCTTTGTGTTGAATTTTGCGTTTTCTCTTTATCAGGAATTGAAAAAAAAGGGAATCCATGTGATTGCTGTATCTCCCGGGGCGGTAGGTACAGAGTGGTTAGAGATTGCATCCAATGGAGTAATGAAAGCGCCGCCATTCGCTGCCAGTGCATCGGATGTTGTAAGATTGGCAATTCGGGATGCTAAGAAGAAGAAACTCAATTCAACATATGGTTTACGAAATAAGGGGAACCTGATTCTTTTGAGGGTTTTAAGCAAGAAATTTTTCTTTAGGTTGCTATCGAAAGTATAAATTGAGGTTACTAATGAGTCATCCATGGAAAAGGCTTTCTTTAAAAAGTAATGAAGAAAATATTGATATGTTCTGCTTCCCATATTCAGGTGGCACTGCACAGGTCTTTCTCCCATTTGCCCGTTCGCTACCGGTAAGCATGGGCTTATATGCCTTGGAAATGCCTGGCAGGGGGAGGCGTTTTCGAGAAAATCTACCGGATTCAATTTCTTCAGTAGTTGATGAGGCAATCCACGGGTTAATCCCTCTCCTGGATACAAAGGAGTATGTACTATTTGGCCACTCACTTGGGAGTCTTATAGCCTTTGAAACCGCAAGGGTATTGAAGGGTAAGGGATCACACATGCCCATGCATATTTTTGTTTCAGGGGCAAGATCTCCTCAAACACCAATGAGGGATGAACTAATTCACTATCTTCCTGATGATGACTTTGTTAATAAGCTTAAGAAGATTGGTGGTACACCCCAGGAAGTACTGCAAAATAAGGAGATGTTGGAGCTTTTGATACCAATGCTTCGTAATGATTTCCGAATGTACGAGGTATATAAATATGAGGAAGATGAACCCTTGGGGTGCCCAATTACAGCAATTGGTGGATTACAGGATAAGAGAGTGACATCTGATGATGTTGAAGGATGGTCAGTGCATACCAGTGTATCCTTCACCAAACATATGCTAAATGGCGACCACTTCATAATCCATACGCATCTTAAGGATATAATTGATATTATTATTAATACACTGGCGCATAAATTTTTTTGATAATTTACATAAATAAGCTCAAATAAAGATTTCACAAGTAATTAGGTTTTGAGGGATTTAGTGAAATAATTTTGTCATTTATAGTACAAAAAAGTATCAGCTTCAGTATGAAACAACCGATCATTATGATAACACAGCTTGAATTATTATTATGAAATGTAATATTAATATAATATTTATAATAATTTATATAAATGTTGTTTACAAGAAAATGTTTTGTGAACAATATTACAATTAATTATCCATTTAACCACAAGCTGGCCCATGAAAAGATTAACATATTTAGATTTATGTTAAATATAAATTAAAATATTAATTCAAAGAGGTGGAATTCATGGTTGGATAAAATAATTAAAAGGGGGATTATCATGAATGATCAAAATAGGTTTATAGAACTCCTGGTTTTTCATATTGATCAACTCAAGAGAAGAATCATGATAATGGAAGAACTAGACGAGACTTACAGGGATTATGTTAGTGGTTTTAATAATAGGCATACAGAAATCGAGAGGCAGATTAAATTAACCATGGGTGAATTATCATTATTGAATGAAATACTAGATAATGAAGTTACCCAGCATCTCGATTATAATGACCAAAACATCAACGCTCAACAATCTATAGCAATAAGATGATAAATTTAAATTGAAATTGGATCATATGAAATGATAATTGTTTTCACAGTATTTGGATTATTATATTAAGGATATTAGAGTGAAAAAATTACTTGGTGAAATGCTAATAGAGAATAGAATACTAACTCACGATCAAATAGCGGTTGCTATAGAGATTCAAAATAATATTGAACAAAATCCTATTGGGGTTATTCTCAATAAACTTGGTTATGTAAATAAGGATACTCTTGCATTGTATTTAAGAAAGCAGGCTAAAAAATAGAAAATGACGGGGATTATCTTATCATTTCTAATATGCTAATAAACATCCAATCCCTAAGTGATTAGGTCAATTTAATAGAATACCTCTATATTTTCCTCATAAACATCAAGTGAACATATTTAAGCATTTATGCTGACAAAAATGTTTTTTTGATTATTTAATTCAATCACAATTACCACAAATTATTCAGAATAGATTAGGAGACATCAGTATTTCTAGTAATTTAAAAAAAATGATTTGACTCCCTGATAATGTTTAATTATTAGTATAATATATTCTACACAAATAAAATCCAAATTATAATCATTTTTTATTAATAGTCTATTTAACCTGTTATCGATTTAAAGCTTTATATTTTTGTCTTCCCATTTAGATAATATTACACACAAGTATTTACTATTATCAGAATACTATATTTGAATGTGAGAAAATCATTTCTTTGGCATTGAAGGCTAACAGGAGATTTAGCCATTAAATCATTAGCTGATACTGGATGATGCCATTTAGGATTCTGTGCTTGTTCTTTTTTATCAGTTTGCCATCCACTCCGATGGTGGTGTAATTAGAATCATTCCAATAAGTATTTCAGTAACTAATTAATACTATAATTAGTCCTACAATTCAATAAGAGTATACGTTTTATTATATTAATGTATTGGAGTTTTAATAAGCTGCAATGACGTTATTCCCTCAGTCTAAACCTAATGAGGGTATGCAAATCCATTCTTGTTAAATAGAGAAAATCAAGGATGGATTATAATAAAATAGTTTGATTATTATAATAAAATCTGTTATAAATAAACTTTCGGATTATTGCTTTTTGTAACTACTCAGGTGTTTTTATTTTCATATAAACGATGAGATAAAAAAATATTTAAGAAAATGGATTTCTTCATTATCAGCGATCGTGAAGTAATTTATATAAGCTATTTTAATAATTCAATTATTTTGTGTTTTCCAATATTTGAGTAACTATATTAATTAAAAAATTAATATTTTATTTATATGAAGGTAATACTGGTTGGTTAGGAGGGAAGTATGAAGGTCTTGATGTTTGGATGGGAGTTTCCGCCCTTTATAAGCGGTGGATTGGGTACAGCCTGTTTTGGTATTACAAAAGGGTTAATAGATAATGACGTTGATATTACCTTTGTGCTACCTACAAAAAAAGGCAAGGGGATTGCTAATCAAATTAAAGTAATTGGCGCGGATGAGGTGCCTTTAGTTGGAGATCTAAGAAGAATACGAGAACATTTGAAAGTAATCAATATAAAGTTATTGGATTCCTATTCCCCATATTATACAACTATTGCTAATGGACAACACCTGAAATACTTATCCTCCTGGGGGAAAATGAAAGAGGGGCAGGGAAGTGTTCTAGGATTTACGGGGAATTATGGGGAGAATTTATTGGCTGAGGTTATGGGGTATGCCTTAGTTGGGGAGTCCATATGCTATAATCATGAGTTTGATATTATTCATGCTCATGATTGGCTCACATATCTGGCTGGTGTACAGACTAAACAGGTTAGTGGAAAGCCTCTTGTTATTCATGTTCATGCGACTGAGTTCGATAGAAGTGGGGATAATATTAACAACGATGTATACAATATTGAAAAATATGGCATGGATAATGCGGATACAATTATTGCTGTGAGTTATTATACAAAAAATATAATAGTCAACCATTATGGAATTAATCCTGATAAGATCGAAGTTGTGCATAACGCCGTCAATAAGGAAAGGCAGCTTGAGAGATATGGGATTAGTAAGAATCTTGATGAAAAGATAGTGCTATTTCTAGGGCGCGTTACAATGCAGAAGGGACCTGATTATTTTTTGGAAGCTGCTAACCTTGTATTAAAAAGAGCTGAAAATGTAAGATTTGTCATGGCAGGCAGCGGTGATCTGCTTCCTCAAATGATACAAAGGATGGCTGAGCAGAGAATAGCGGATAGATTCCATTTTACAGGTTTCTTAAGAGGGACTGATGTGGAGAGAATGTATGCAATGAGCGATCTCTATGTAATGCCATCGGTATCAGAACCCTTTGGCCTTTCTCCATTTGAGGCATTGGTCTATGATGTTCCAATAATAATCTCTAAGCAATCAGGTGCTTCGGAAATACTTAAACATGCAATATGCGTGGATTTTTGGGATGTTAACAAGCTTGCTGAAAGCATCGTCTCCATCCTTAACTATGAAGAGCTATCTAGGGAAATTGTGAGGGAATGCAAAGAAGAGCTTAAGAGTGTTGAATGGAATACAGCTGGTAATCGGATAAAAAAAATATATGATAGATTTGCAGCTTAATAATAACCCATCCTTCTATGAATGAGTGTTATTATTAGTTTTAATTAAGGATTAAAGGGCTCAACTTATGAAAGATTATTTTTAAAATACGGGCAAATAGCAGTTATATGGTTTTTTTGATAAAATGACAGGAGGCATTGAAATGGTTTCAGTATGTTTTTATTTCCAGGTACATCAACCATTCCGACTCAAAAAAAATTATTCATTCTTTGATATTGGAGTAAATCATTTTTATGAGGATGATGATGCAAATAGAGAGATATGCAATAAGGTTAGCAGAAAATGCTATATTCCTGCTAATAAAATGATGCTTAGGCTGATTGATAAATTTAAGGGTAAGTTTAAGATATCATATTCAGTTAGTGGAATAGCGTTAGAACAATTTGAGAAGTATAATCCTGAAGTAATAGAATTATTTCAAAAGCTTGCTTCGACAGGATGTGTTGAATTTATTAGTGAGACCTACTATCATTCACTATCCTTCCTTTATTCGAAAAAGGAATTTAAGAGTGAGATAATAAAACATAGAAAGAGAATAAGGGAATTATTTAAGCAGACACCTACAACCTTTAGGAATACTGAGCTTATATATAATAATGAACTTGCAAAATTTATTGAAGAGATGGGTTTTAATACTATTCTCGCTGATGGCGCAGATCAGATAATGGGATGGAGGTCTCCAAATTTTGTTTATCAGCCTAAAGGATGCTGCTATTTAAATCTGCTAATAAAGAATTATAAACTCTCTGATGATATTGCATTTAGATTCTCAAACCGCAGTTGGTCTGAATATCCTTTGACTGCTGATAGATTTGCTCATTGGCTTCATCAGGCAAACGGCAATGGGCAGATAATAAATCTATTCATGGATTATGAAACCTTTGGAGAACACCAATGGGAAGATACTGGAATATTTCAGTTTTTTCAATCGCTTCCAAAAGAAGTGCTTAAACATCCGGATTTCCAATTCATAAATCCATTTGAAGCACAAGAATACTATTCACCAGTATCTGAATTGGATGTGCCCTATTATATTTCATGGGCTGACATGGAGAGAGACCTTTCAGCATGGATTGGCAATCCCCTGCAAAACTCCGCCATAGAGATGGCTTTTAAGCTTGAAGAGGAGGTATTATCGACAAATAATGCTGATCTGCTTGATGTATGGAGAAAGTTATTGACCTCGGATCATTTTTATTATATGTGCACAAAGTGGTTTTCTGATGGTGATGTTCATAAATATTTTAATCCATTCAACTCACCCTATGATGCATATATTGTTTATATGAATATACTTAATGATCTTAAGACAAGCATAAAAAATAGCAGGTTATATAATAACCAGAAAGAAATAGGTTTAAGAAATGAGAACTTCTCAATAAGAAAGGTTAGAGCAAGACCAGCACTTTAATTTAAGGGCATGTTGATAATACCAGCTTTCACAATGCCAGAAAGCGAGCTTACCCTTTCCCCTATTTACACACATATATAATAATTATAAGAGAGTTATTTAATGAATAAGAAAAAACGATTCCTGTTTGAGGTTTCATGGGAAGTATGTAATAAGGTTGGCGGTATATATACTGTTATAATAAGTAAGTTGGAAGAGGTAAAGAATAATCTTGGGGAGAACTATATATTGATAGGACCATTGTTTGAAAATAATCCCGAATTTTATGAGGATAACAGTGATGATTCCAAGAAGATTCAGGATATACTTATACGATCAGGTGTTTTCTCAAAGGTAGGAAGGTGGAATGTATATGAAAATCCCCGAGTTATACTTGTAAAATATAATGATACAATTGATCAGGAAAAAACTCTATATCAACTTTGGGAACAATATGGCGTTGATTCAATGACAGGCAAATGGGATTACATTGAACCTGTTCTCTTCTCAACAGTGGCGGCAAAAGCGATTGAGGCTATTCATTTTCTATTCGAAGATTTTGATATAATCGCACATTTTCATGAATGGATGACAGGGGCAGGTTTGCTTTACTTGAAAAGGAATATCCCAGAGATCGCAACTGTCTTTACCACCCATGCCACAATGCTTGGGAGATGCATGGCTGGAAATGGTGTTGATATATATAGTATCTTGCAAAACATAGATTCCAAGAAGGAAGCTAATAAGTTCAATGTGGTGGCTAAACACTCAATGGAGTCAGCTTCAGCAATGGAAGCAGATTGTTTTACAACTGTAAGTGAAATAACCGCAATGGAGGCAAGACACATTTTACATGTTGTGCCGGATATTGTGCTGACTAATGGCTTCAATGTGAACAAGGTTCCGGATTATTATTCTAATGAAGAATACTATAAAACCAATAGAGAGAAGATATTAAGGTTTGCGTCACGATTTTTATCAAAGCATTTTATAGATAAAGACACAGTCATTATGTCAACATCAGGACGTTATGAGTTCCATAATAAAGGAATCGATGTAATCATAGAGGCGCTTGGAGAATTATATAAATCGCAGGATGAATTAAGAAAGGAAATCATAATGTTCTTTTTTGCGATTGGCGGATATGTGGACATGTCACAGGAAAAGAGCGTTGATGTTATAGCTGCTAAAGATCAAATTACAAAATATTCAATGATATCGACTCATCCCTTGTGGGATTCTTATAATGATCCAATTGTAAATGAATGTCATAATAATAATCTACAGAACAAACCAAAGGATAGGATAAGTATCATCTACGTGCCAGTATATCTCAATGGTAGGGATGGTGTACTAAATATGGAATACTATGATGTTTTATCTGGATGTGATTTGACAATATATCCCTCGTATTATGAGCCATGGGGATATACTCCATTGGAGAGCGTTGCTTACTCAATACCAACTGTTAGTTCAGATGTCGCTGGATTTGGGAAATGGGTAATGTCAAATAAATTAAAGGGCAGCGGTGTTAAAATAATAAAAAGATTTGGCCTAAATTATAATGATTCTGTAAATGAGCTAAAGGACTATATTGAATCATTTATTAGTGAAGATGAAGTAACAATAAATTCAATTAGGAGGTCTGCAAGAGAAATAGCCCTAATGGCAGAATGGCAGATTTTTTTTAAAAATTACCTGAAGGCATATGATGTTGCTATTGAAAATAGGGACGAGAGGATTTCAGGTAAGGATAAAAAATGGCTCGCTAGGGCAATAGAGCTTTTCTTTATAAAATCTCATTCTACCCGACCAAGATTTAGACAATTTTCTATAAAATCCACTATCCCAGATGAACTAGATAAACTAAGGGAACTCGCCTATAATCTATGGTGGTCATGGAATACCGATGCACAGGAGCTGTTCTCTATGCTCAATCCAGAACTATTTGAAAGACTGAAAAACAATCCTGTTGCGCTTTGTGAGATAACTGATCCTGAAAGACTGAAGGATGTCATTTCAGATAAGCCATTTATGTCGTTGTATGAGAAGGTGATTCGTGAATTCAATAAATATCTTTCACATCCTAATTCCTTTTTTAATAATACTAAATACATCTCATATGATAGACCGGTTGCATATTTTTCAATGGAGTTTGGATTTCATGAATCTCTACCCTTATATTCCGGAGGTCTGGGCATATTGTCTGGAGATCATATAAAATCCGCTTCTGATATGAACCTGCCGTTAATTGGAGTAGGATTATTGTATAAGAAGGGTTATTTCAAACAGGAGATTACAAGGACCGGAGATCAGATAGCTGAATATGAAAATAATGATTTTTTTAGAATGCCCTTGAATGAGATTAACAAAAATAGTGGTGAAAAGCTTTTGATGTCTGTTGATTTGCCAGGAAGAATCCTATACGCCAGAGTGTGGGAGGCAAAAATCGGAAGGGTTTCTATATATTTTATGGATACAGATATTCCGATGAATTCTGTTTCTGATAGGGAAATAACCAGCAGCCTTTATGGCGGAGGAGTAAAGAGGAGAATTGAGCAGGAAATTCTGTTGGGTGTAGGGGGAGTAATATTACTTGAGAATGAGTTAAAGATATATCCTTCCGTTTACCATATAAATGAGGGCCATTCAGCATTCCTGATAATTGCGAGACTTATCAACCTATTAAAAAATAATAATATTAATATTGAAACTGCTAAAGAGATCATTAAATCCAGCACGGTATTTACTACTCACACGCCTGTAGCCGCTGGGAATGAGTCATTTGACATACCAATATTTGAAACCTATTTGAAAAAATATATACAGAATAATGGCATCAACTTTAAGGATATCTGTGATATGGGCGTCAGGCATAATTCGGAGACAGATCAATACGAGATGACTGTTCTCGCCTTAAGAAATTCATACAGGAGGAATGGCGTTAGCCGTCTCCATGGCCACATATCCAGAAAGATGTGGTCAGATATATGGAGTGGTTATCATCTGGATGAAGTGCCTATCATTCACATCACAAATGGAGTGCATGTGCCAACATGGCTCAGTAAAGAGATGAAAGAACTCATTTTGAAATATACCTCTCTAAATCTAAATGAAGACCTTTTAAAAAAAGAGAAATGGGAAGTAATTTCTAAAATACCTGATGATGTCTTATGGGAAACCCATTTGACTCTAAAGAAAAGGTTGTTTCAACTGATTAAGAAAAAAGTAACAGATAATTGGGAAAGGGTTGGTGAGAGCCCCCATCTTCTTAATAAGTTTCTCTCAAATCTTGATCCATCCCCTTTGACTATAGGATTTGGAAGGCGCTTTGCAACCTATAAGAGGGCTCTATTATTTCTACAAAATTTTGATAGAATTAAAAGGCTAATACTTGATGAAGATCATCCTATACAATTTATATTTGCTGGAAAGGCGCATCCGGAAGATAAGGAAGGGCAGGGATTGATAAGAGAAATTGTAAATATTTCAAAGAAGGAGGAATTCTTAGGAAAAATTATTTTTATTGAGAATTATGATATGAAGATTGCCCGCAGTATGATTTCCGGCGTTGATGTTTGGTTAAATAATCCAAGAAGACCTTTTGAGGCGAGCGGCACTAGTGGTCAGAAAGCTGCAATAAATGGTGTGCTTAATGCGAGCATACTGGATGGATGGTGGGACGAGTTATATGATGGCTCCAATGGATGGATAATTGGAGATAGAAAGGAGTATAATAATGTTGACACACAGGATATTATTGATAGTGATTCCTTGTATGATATTATAGAGAATAAAATTATTATGGACTACTATACAGTCAATAACAAAAGTTTACCTGAGAATTGGGTAAGGATGATGAAAAACTCAATTACCTCAATAATGACTGAGTGTAATACCCATAGAATGGTTAGAGATTATGTTGAAAAAATGTATATTCCAGCAGCTAAGAGGTATTTTGAATTCATTGATAATGACTTTGCAGTACCAAGAGAAATAACTATATGGAAAAAATCTATAAAGGCCAGGTTCTCAACAATTCAAATTGAAGATGTTATTATTGATGGCATCTATAGCGATAATCTTACAATAAATGATGAGATCACGGTGCATCTGGAAATAAATAGGGGCAAGGTAACAAAAGAGGAGATAAAGGCCGAGATGCTTGTGTTTCAGGATAAAATGATAAGACATTCTAATTACTCTGACTATGGAAGGGTTAATAGTGATGACATTAAATACATTACTATGGAATGTTTTGAAGAGAAGAATAATCATATTAAATATATTGGCAAATACCGAGGAGATAAATCTGGTAAATATAATTTTGGAATAAGGATCCTTCCCTATAATAAAGATATAGAGGATATTATTGATCTCAATCTCGTATATTGGGGTTAACGCAGTATCAAAGATGGGAGGGATCATATCAACACATAGAGAAGACGGCATTTTTTTATCGATTATAAAGATTAATAATGACAAGAATTTAACAGTATGGAAGATGAGGTTATTAGAATAGAGCTTGATGATGAGCTTGATCTTCATCCCTTCCATCCCCAAGATGTTAAGGGGATACTCCTAGAGTTTATACAAATGGCTTTAGCAAAGGATATTAAAAGAATCAGAATAGCACATGGGAAGGGAAAATCTGCAATTAAGGGCGTTGTCATAAGAATTCTTCAGTCAAATGATAATGTGATTTCATTTCATGATGAACCAGGGAACTGGGGAGCGACTATTGCCTTTTTGAGGTAGCGTAAACAATACTTATGTTTTTTACCATAACCCTGCAACTGTATATATGGGAAGCAACATATCAGAAAGAGTTTTAAACATCCTTGAGTGGAATGAAATATTAAAGGAACTATTCCAAAGATGTCAAACCCCTATTGGCGTAAAAGTAGTAACATCACTCCAACCGCTTACCGCAGAGGCAGCTAGGAATCAGCTAAGGGATATCACCGGAATTAAGGAGATAGTAATCCAAGAGGGTGCCCCTGATTTTACAGGCATTACAGATATTCAATCAATTATCAATATCGCTAGCAAGGGTGGAATACTCTCTATTGAGGAATTGGCTTTAGTAAAAAATTTTATTATTTCCTCAAATAGAATAAGAAGGTTTATTAATAATCATATGGATGTTATTATACCAATTGTAGAAAGATTTAGCGTTATTAGTGATCTCAAAGGACTGGGTGAGGTATTGATACCATCAATTACTGATGATAATGAACTGAGTACTTCGAAGTACCCGGAGTTAAAGGATTTAAAAGAAAAAATATTCAATTCCAAAAAGGAAATTGAAAAGAGACTCCATAATCTCATCTACTC
The DNA here is from genome assembly GCA_034190085.1 of Spirochaetota bacterium. Classification (NCBI taxonomy): domain Bacteria; kingdom Pseudomonadati; phylum Spirochaetota; species Spirochaetota bacterium. The sequence continues at coordinate 16,687 of JAXHTS010000063.1, read as the reverse complement.
TTCTTCAATGGATAAAATTTTTCAGGAGAAGATACATACTACCATTAATAACCGATATGTGCTCCTCGTAAAAGCCAACATGAAGGGAAGAGTAAAGGGGAGGGTGCATGACCTATCATCTAGCGGGGCTACTTATTATATTGAACCTGATGCTGTGTCAGGTTTAAATAATCAACTCATTGTGTTGCAGATGGAACTCCAGGTTGAGATAAACAGGATATTGAGAATATTATCAAGAGAGGTTAGCAGATTTTCTAGTGAAATTATAGATAATCTTAATGAACTGGCACATTTTGACTTTTTGGTGGCGGCATCGAAATTCAGCATCTCCTTAAAGGGGAATGAGCCAGAGATTTCAGATGACTTTATAATTAGCCTTCATGATGCAAGGCATCCCTTGCTATACCTAATGAATCCAGACACTATTGTTGCCAATGATATTTCAATAGGAAAAGGGTATAATTGCCTTATTATCTCCGGCGCAAACACTGGAGGCAAGACGGTTTTACTCAAGACAGTGGGATTATGCGCGCTCCTCACGATATATGGCCTACATATCCCTGCAAGCGCTGATTCTGTTATAGGAATTTTTTCGAAGATTCTTGCGGACATTGGGGACGATCAGAGTATATCCCAATCCCTCTCTACATATTCTGGACAGATTGTAATTATTAATGAAATGATAGAGATGGCTGATAGGAGCACTCTAGCGCTAATTGACGAAATTATTGTTGGCACAAATCCGAGACAGGGCGCAGCTCTAGCGCAAGCTATTCTTGAGTCAATGATAGATACTGAGGCCAAGATGGTGATAACAACTCATTATTCTGAGTTGAAGGATTTGGCTTCACTGGATGGGAGGTTTTGCAATGCATCAGTCTCTTTTAATGCTGAAACCCTTAATCCCACCTTTAATCTAAGGATTGGCATACCTGGATCCAGCTTTGCCATTGAGATTGCCAGGAATTATGGCATGTCTGAAAAGATTATCTCTAGATCAAGAGAGCTAATCGATGATAGGGAGATAACAACCGAAGCTCTAATAGAATCAATACAGAAACATAAAGAGATGATGGATGAGGAACAGAAGAGGATAGAAGGGTTAAAGGAGCAATTACTTAGAGAAAAGAACAGATATATTGATTTTCAATCGAAGGTTAAAAATAGAATTGAAGAAATTAGAAGTGAGAGAGGAATTGAATTCCTTGAAGAATTAAGAAAGCACAGGGATGAGATTGCCAATAGGATAACCGATCTACAGAAGAGCGATATTAGGGCATTGGGAAAGCTTCAACAGGATATAATAAAAATTGATGATGATATATCAACCAAGCTTAAGAGGGATAGCAAAAAAAGATTTTCTAATAGTTATATCCCCTTTGATCCCAAAATCGTTGAAATAGGGGATTCGGTTTTTATTGTTCCCTTGGAGAGGGAGGGAAGGATAGAATCTATCGATATTTCAGAGATGAGTATCCAATTATTACTCGGGAATTCAATCAAGACAAGATACAAGTTTGATGATCTTTTGATTCCCAAAACAAGACAAGGGGATAAGGAAAGATTAAAGGCGGCTAAAAAAATTGAAAAAGAAGGCATAATAAAAATAAAGAGCAGAATCCCTCAGACAGTTCAAACAAGTTATAATACAATTGATCTCAGGGGATTGAAGGTGAATGACGCACTCTTTCGAATTGAACAAGATTTTGACAGAATGATTAGAAATGGAATCAGCGCTGCTATTGTGATTCATGGCCACGGCACAGGCGCCTTGAAGAAGGCTGTTCGAAGTAGTCTGAAATTCTCCCCATATGTTAGGGATTTCCGTCCTGGCGAATATGGCGAGGGTGGCGATGGTGTATCCATCGTGTTATTGAGGGATTAATAATGATAATTATATTAAGGATTACAGGGTATACTAATATTGAAAGTCACTTTATTTGTCGGTTTATTCGAAATGATCGAATGATCTACTATATTTGTTGCTGAGATTTTGCCATTATGTTTATTGATAATTTTATCCACTAGGGTTAGGCCTAAACCATAATCGAGAGTTGTGTATTCCTCCTGTACTGTTTTTGTCATTCGAAAAAATGGTTCAAATATTATATTTTCATAACCCAAAGGAATGCCAACCCTGCCTTCATCATCTGGTATTGGATCATTAACAACAGAGATATTTAATTCTTTATTGATACAATCAAATATAATAGTAACAGCTGAATTAGGTCTTGAATACTTAAGAGCGTTAATTATGATCTCGTTTATAGCTTTCCGAAAATATTCCATGTTTATTTCTACATATTTTTCTGAAAAGAATATTTTTCTATCGCTTAATAGAAACCATTGATTTTTACTTGTAGTATAAACGTTTAATCCGTTTTTTATTTCAACAATTTCATTATATATCCCATCACATGAAATTCTATGAAAATCTAATTCATTTTTTTCAATGTGTTCAATATCCGAAAAGGCTTTTAATGCCTTTTCGGTCATTTTGGCATTTTCTTTTACTATATTAAACAAATCAGATTCGATTATATAGTGTCCGTTCTCTTCCTTTGAGTTTGTTGAAATAAGATTAATTAGCGTTACTAACGATCCAAAACCCGCTCCTTGATTCATGCTTGTTAGAAGATTCTTAAACAGCGATTTGTTTTTATCATATGTTGATCGATCCTTTACAGAGTCTTGCCATTTATACCATTCCAGTTGACTGTCACATCTTATCATTCTTTCCTTCTCCAAGGTCTTTTTCATCATTTTCAGCTCAGCTACTTCAAATGCTCTTTCTATTTTTAGTAGTAGATCCTCTATATCAAAAGGTTTGACAAGGTAGTCATACACTCCCTTTCGCATTGTTTCAATAATCATAGAGATTTCCTTATGCACTGTTTCTACAATAATAGAAGTGGATTCATCAATGCATTTGAGATGATCAATGAATTCATTGCCATCCATTATGGGCATCTCTATGTCGGTTATTACTACAGGGAAAGGTTCTGTTGCAAAGTGATTCAAAGCGTCTCTCCCATTGGTCGCTAAAGTAACTTGATATCCATTTGCCATTAACACATCACAAATTAATTTACCAACACTTGGGCTATCTTCGGCAATTAAAATTCTTTTGTAAGTCATCCCTTCCTCCAAGAGATATTTCAGTCAGTATTATTGAGCGATTATAAGTTGTTGAATTATAAACAAGATCATCTCTAAATATGAATATTCCTTTTTTTAGGTAAAATTATAGAGAATCGACTCCCCGATCCAACTATGCTCTCAACATCCAGTCTGCCTTCATGAAGCTCAACAAGTTCCTTTACTATTGATAAACCTAAACCTGTTCCTCCAGTCTTCCCTTCTTCTTTTGTGTATATTTGCACAAAGGGATCAAATATTATATTGAGGTTATCCTTGGATATCCCTTTCCCCTCATCCCATACAGTTATTTTTATGCCATCTTCTATTTTATGGACTCCAATACCAATATTTTTCCCAGAATCAGTAAACTTAATTGCATTGGATAATAGATTCAATAGAATCTGTTTTAATCGTGTTTCATCAACTTCCACTTTTCCAATATTTGGTTCTATATTTAACATCAGTTTTACCCCCTTTTCATTCAATAAAGACTCCATTGATGTTACAGATTTTAATACAATGTATTTAATATCACAAGGAGTAATACACAATTGTATTTTTTGGGATTCAATTATTGAAATATCTAGAATGTCATTCATAATCTCCAGAAGATGCTTTCCATTATTATGAATAGTGTTTACATAATCTAGTTGTGTTTCATTTAGCTTACCTATCTGCTGCATCCTCAGGAATTGGCTGAATCCAATTATTGAATTTAAAGGGGTTTTGAGCTCATGGCTTATATTAGCTAAGAATTTCGTCTTTGCCATATTAGCGCTTTCAGCCGCATCTTTAGCACTTTTTATCGCCTCTATCTGTCTTCTTTCCGTAATATCTCTAAAATTGGCAACAATACCAGATACAGCAGGATCATCTAATAGGTTTTTACAGATAAGTTCAATTATTCGCCATGATCCATCTTTGTGCTTAGATCTAAATTCAATCTTAATAGGTTTCTTAGGATTCAATAATATTTCTTCATAGGCCTTTATAGCATCCCTTTTATCATCCGGATGAATTCGATTCAGAAAATGAGTGTTTATTAGATCTTCTGGATTGTACCCCATAACCTGCTTAGCTGTAGGGCTTTCATAAGTAATATATCCATCTTTATTTACAATGGCAATAACATCTGTTCCGTCCTCGATCAACGATCGAAATCGTTTTTCACTATTTTTCAGTGATTCCTCTATGCGTTTTCGTTCAGTTATATCCCTTACGATACCTATAGCATTCCATCTGTCGTTCAAAAGGACTGCTGATACGGACAACTCAATTGGGAATTCTGTTTGATCTTTTCTAATCGCTGATAACTCAAGTATCTTTGCTATTGCATAGCCCTTCCCTGTATTTTTAAATACATTAAATCCTTTGATGTAATCGTTATGAAACCTATTATGAGCAAGTAGGATATGCAGATCTTCTCCGATTACCTCTTCCTTTGTATAACCAAAGATTTTAGTAGCTGCTGGATTCCAATATGTAATATTCCCTTCATCATTGATAATGATAATTCCGTCCTGTATCGAATCGGATAGTTTAAGGAAGCGATCATCGCTTTCCTCAAGTTCCTTTTTTATCTTAGAAATCTTAATATTATATCTTATTGAATGTATTGCTAGTCTGCTATGAATATCATCTATAGTTAAATTATCTGAAATCATATTATGTGTGGATTTTATTTTAGAGTAAACATCATCATTTCCAAATGTTATTATTGGTAAAAGCGGTAATCGAGCATTTATTTTTTTTATTATATCCCCTTGTATATTGATAATTGAGAGGTCAAGTAGTACTACATCAATATTATTTAATAGTATTATTTCAGTCTCCGAAATGAAACTGCTATAGTATTCAATATTGAAATGAATATCTTGCTGCTTAATAAGCATATCCTTTATTATTTCGGACGCTTTACCGTTTCCCTTTATGAGTAGGACATTAATGGTTTTTAAGTTATTATTACACATGTTAATATCTTCTATTAGTATTTATCTTGAGTTTAGATAATACACTCTTTGAATAAAAATAGCAATTTTTTTATTTTAAAGAACATTAATATACATTTTGTTAATTTTTATAATTATTTAAAATAAAAAATGATTACATGTTTATATTGTTTTACAAATTATATAATTATTATAATTGCATTCATGTAAAATACATAAGGATATATGAGAATTGGCGCAAAATATGTAATAAAACATGAGGGAATGATTACACCTTGTTTATGATAGACGAAACTCTCTTTTATCTGTTGTAGACTAATTACCTTAAATGCTCAAAAATTCATTAAATTTTTATCTTGACAGCGGAATTTTTTCCTTAATTAATAATTGATCAGAGATTAGATCTATTAATTCATTAAGTCTAATATAATAAAAAATAGGGGAACATGGATAAAAACAGGATACCCGTGCTTGTAGGTATTGGGCAACTGGTCCATCGGGAGAAGACACAGATTCAACTAGATCCAATAAAGATGATGGAGGAAGTGTGCCGAAAAGCTGCTGAGGATGCTAGGCTAGACAATCTAAGAAAGGTCGATACTCTATATATAGTTAATTGTATATCCAAGGTAATGAGTAAACCGGCGCAAGAATTATCAGAGCTTTTAGGAATACAACCAAGTGACACCGGATATAGTTGGATAGGAGCCTGTGCGCCTCAATGGTTTGTTAATAGAGCAGCGGAAAGGATTTTTTCAGGAAAGTCTGAATTGGTGTTGATCTGTGGAGCAGAGGCATTCTATTCTCATGAAAAAATACAGACGGGGGATAGCGCTTCATCTTTTTTTGTAGAGGATGACAAAGCTGCAGGATCACTATATATTGGTGATGTCAGAAAACCTGTTTCTGATTTGGAGATATTTTACGGATTGATGTCTCCTTTACTATCATATTCTATATTCGAAAATGCCCTGCGAGCACATAATGGAAAATCCATTTTTGATCACTCAAGAGAAATTGCATCATTTTGCTCACAATTTTCGCAGATAGCCTCCCGCAATCCCTATGCTTGGTTTCAAGAATCTAAAACAGAAGATGAAATAGCTACTGTAACGGATAAAAACAGGATGGTTGTCTTCCCATACACCAAGTCAATGTGTTCTAATATGACGGTGAATCAGGCCGCTGCATTGATAATGACTAATCTTGCGAGAGCAGAGGCAATGGGCATCCCCAAAGGTAAAGTGATATTCCTTCGGGGATGTGGAAATGCGGAAGACGTTTGGTTGGTCTCAGAGAGGCCAGCATTATGGGCTAGCCCTTCAGTAGCCGATGCTGTGAACATGGCCCTGAATCAACTCTCTATTTCATTGGATGAAATAGAGTATCTAGATCTATATAGTTGTTTCCCATGCGCTCCACGTATAGCTAGGAAGATGCTGAATATCTCATATAATGATCCCCGATCCCTTACTGTTACAGGAGGGATGTCCTTTTTCGGGGGGCCGGGTAACAATTATTCTTTGCATGCTATTTGTCATATTGTGAGCTTATTGCGCGCTAATCCTGCTTCCTATGGTATGGTTCAGGCCTTGAGTTGGTTCATCAGTAAACATTCAGTTGGCATCTATAGCGCAAGTCCAGGAAAGACTCCATGGAAGCCGCTGGAAATCCCTCACAAAGTCAAAGAATATCCCAGGGTTAATGTTGTGACAAGCGCAACAGGGAAAGGCACAATAGAGTCCTACACTATAGTATATAATAGATATAGCCAGATCGATTACTCAATTGTTGTGTGCAGGGATAAGGAGGATAACAGATTTCTGGCAAGGGTAAAACCAGAAGAAGGAATGATTGAACAGATGACTCGTGAGGAACCCATCGGCAGGGATGGAAGGGTGGAGCATGACGCTTCTAATTCGACTAATTGGTTCTACATTGAATAATGTAGTAATCGAATCTTTCTAATTTTATTTAGATTTAGCTCCAGTAATAGGCTACAGAATTGAAGACGAGTAATTAAATTAGTCATCTAGGAGAATTTGTTATCTAATTTAAGTTGTTTTTTCTTGACATTCATGATATATCAATATAATTTGCCATTTGATTTTAAAAGTCGTATTTTTTAATTCTTTAGAAGAAGTACGGCAAAAGATATACAGAGTAGATTTTTATACTCTATTTAGATTTAGTATTAATGGAGGTTTATTGTGGCAGAGATAACTGCTCCTATGACAGGGAAAGTGATTGATATCCTAATCAATGTGGGAGATCAGGTTAAAACTGACGATGAGGTGTTGATACTTGAAGCAATGAAAATGGAGATGCCAATTGTAAGTGAGGATGATGGGGTAGTCAAGGAGATACGGTGCAAGAAGGATGATACAGTAGATAGCGGTGCTGTCTTAGTTGTAATAGAATAATGAGTTGAGTATCTTATTAGTTCTATGACATATTCATTTATCAATGTATTAAGTTGTGTAATAATACATGTACCTTTTACATGAATGATTGAATCTCCCCTGCAGAGTGCGGGGTGAGATTCTAATTCAGTAAAACTATAAACCTGCTCAATAAAATGTCAACTAATCAAGAAGATTGTTATCAATGTTATCAATGATAGTGTTATTGACCTTGCCAGAATTAATATTTTTAAAAATCGATTTTTTTTGAGCTTTAATGATATTTACCCTAGGACCCTTTTTGTGAAGCGCAATATCCTGATGAATGCCTTTGCAAATAGTGCATTCATCATTAGGTAAAGTGTCTTTATTGAAAACCTCTTTAATTACATTTCTGCAATTGGGAGAAGGGAGTTTTCCTGAATGAGCACAGACATCCTTTTCTATTAAAGTAGCATAGAACGGAAAGTATTTATAAGGTTCATTTCTCAGGATTTCCTTCATATATTTTGCCCATACAGGAGCTGCAACCACTCCCCCGGACTGACCAATCCCAAGGGATAGTCCCTGAGTATCATATCCCATCCATAAACATGTAGTTATCTGAGGAGAGAAACCTATAAACCATGCATCTCGCCAGTTGTTCGTAGTTCCAGTCTTTCCGCCTGCTGGCATCCCGATCGTTGCCTGATGTGCTGTTCCGGATGTTATTACTGACTTCAGCATGCTGATCATGATTTGGGAGGTGCTAGGGGTGATTATCTGGAAGCGTCCCTCTCCTTTCTTTTTCAAAAGTATCTTTTTAACCTCTTCTTCCTGGTTTTCAATTATTACTCCATTCCTATCTGTAATGTATCTAATGCTAAATGGAATTACATCCCTGCCTCCATTTGCAATTATTGCATAAGCTCTTGCTAATTCAAAAGAACTGATCTCAAAAGATCCAAGAGCGATTGATAGATTTCTCGGTATGCGCTTATTGATATTATTGCTCCTTATTTTTAAAAGCTTAGACAGAAATTCCATAACATAATCAATGCCTAATTGGTCTGCTACCCTTATCGATACCCCATTAATTGATTTGGCAAGCGCGCTTCTTAATCTTACTAATCCATAATACTCTCCCTCATAATTTTCAGGTATCCAGTCTCCCCCCTCATTGTCAAGATAGACTAACGGGGAATCGAGTATAGCTGTTGAAGAGGTAAACCTCCCGGATTCCAATGCAGCAGTGTAAAGCAGAGGTTTTATAGCAGAGCCAGGTTGACGTCTTGATTGCATCACTCTATTAAGCTGGTTAATACTTGAAAATTCGCTTCCGCCTATCATTGCCTCAATGTATCCATTTCTATGATTTATGGAGATGAGACAACCCTCAACTTTTTGAAGCTCTTTATCCCCATAATGTGCTGATTTAAAAATATCCAAAATTTTGCCAATTTCATCAAAGCCAACAAAGTAATTAATTATCTCTAATTCATCGGTTATTTCTTTTTGAGCATATTCAATTAGCTTCTTTAGTTCAATCGATCCCTTCTTGTTGAATGGATTGAGGTTGAAAAGAAGAGAGAATAGTTCAATTTTATTGGAGTAGTTTTCAACAATATAATCCTCATTCTTAAATAACAGGCTGTTTGATACAATAGTCTGCTTCCTCAAGGCCTCGGATAATATTCTCTGTCCAGCTATTTGTTTATCTATATCCAGGGTTGTATAAACCTTAAGTCCTTTTTCATATACTCTTCTCTCACCATACTTCTTGATCAGTCTTCTTCTTATATATTCTGTAAACCATGGCGCCTTGTCTACCCTCGAAGACCATGTATTTTGAGTTGGAGAAAGTTCATTTATGTGTTCCAAGTATAAAGGCCAAAACCTTAGAAAAACCTCTTCAGCTTCTATGATTGAAATAAATCCCATTTCTACCATTCCTGCAAGTACGGTTTTATGCCTCTCCATCGACCTCTTGGGGTGCCTAATAGGGGAGAGTTTATTCGGGGAGGATGGTAGGCTCGCCAGTAGAGCTGATTCAGCCAGATCTAACTCCCATACATGCTTGTCAAAGTAGAATCTTGATGCTGATTCAACACCATAAACACCATGTCCAAGAAATATCTGATTCAGATAAAGCTCTAGTATTTTCTGTTTGTTATAGAAGAACTCCATCATAATAGCAATAAAGGCCTCTTTTATTTTTCTATATATGCTTCTCTCTCTTGAGGTAAGCAATATTTTAGCTAGCTGTTGAGTAATTGTGCTTCCACCCTGTCTAATCTTTCCAGAAAAGATATTAATAAAAAAAGCCCTTACAATCCCCTTGATATTAATGCCCATGTGATCATAATACTCACGATCTTCTATTGCAATAAAGGAGTTAATAAGATCTGAGGGAATTTTACTTAAGGATATCAACTCTCTCTTTTGCCTAAAGAGTTCAGATATTAGGAATTCATTCTTATCATATATTTTTGTTGTGATATTGGGTTGGAATTCGCCAAGTGCCTTTACTTTATGGAAATCTGAAATCAAAATTATGAAAAAGGCAATAATAATGCCGGATATTGCTCCCAGAATAACAGCCTTTAAAATCCAAAACCTAATTTTAAATATTGGGAGTAATCTTGATATTTTGTCAGTAATATTGATTGAGCGCTTAGGTATAATTATTTCTTCAGGCATTTTCAGTTTTCTCAATCTTGAATGATATTCATTAAATTTTCTGAGCATATCTGCTTATATGTCCTCTTTCATGTGTATTAAGAGCTTAAGTACTTCATTATAATGTATATTTAATAAAAATATAATAATAAGCCAATATTCATTTCCTATGCATGAATAAAAACATATCTATATACCTACAATCTTTGAGAAGTTTTAAAGAATCAAACATTTTTTATAATCTGCTATTAGATACTTATAAGAATATCAAGAATAATCGAAAAAAATAATATTTTAATAGTATTGATAATTAATTGATTCATAATTTCAAATAAACCCAAATAAATGCTAATAATTGAGTATATTCTGCCTTAAATGAATAAAGTAATAAGACGAATAACACAATAGTAATTAGCTTGATTCTGCTATCATGGAAGATGGCAAGAGTGTTCAAGGAGGAATAAGATGATCATAAATCATAATGCCAGCGCAATTTTTGCGCATAGGACATTAAAGTTTCACGATTGGAGCATATCAAAAGACATAGAAAAGCTATCCTCCGGGATGAGAATAAATCGTGCTGGGGATGATGCTTCTGGACTGGCAGTGTCTGAAAAGATGAGGACACAGATAAATGGTCTGAGGCAAGCGGAGAGAAATACTGAAGATGGGATGTCATTCGTTCAGACCGCTGAAGGTTATCTCCAGGAACTACATGATATAATTCAGCGAATAAGGGTACTGGCTGTTCAAGCTGCAAATGGAATCTATTCGGCTGAAGATAGACAACTAATACAGGTAGAGGTCTCTGAGCTTATAGATGAAGTAGATAGGATTTCATCTCAGGCAGAATTCAACAAAATGAAGATGTTAACAGGGTCCTTTGCAAGACTTCATCCAACTGCTTCAATGTGGTTCCATATGGGGCCAAATATGCATCAGAGAGAGAGGGTTTTTATCGAAACAATGACTACAGCAGCTCTGGGTCTGCGTAATCCAGTAGTTCTAACATTTATATCCATTTCAACCCCTGGAAAGGCAAATGCCGTAATTGGTCTTGCAGATGAGGCATTAAGGCTTATCGCAAAGCAGCGAGCTGACCTTGGAGCCTATTATAACAGGCTTGAGCATGCTGCCAAGGGACTTATGAATGCCTATGAGAACATACAGGCCTCAGAGAGTAGAATTAGAGACACAGATATGGCAGAACAAATGTCATCCTTCATTAGGTACCAGATATTAACACAAGCAGCGACTGCAATGTTAGCACAGGCTAACACTAAATCTCAGACAGTATTGCAATTATTACGTTAATGAGCTAACATCGGAGCACCACTATAAACGCCGAGTCCTACCACTCGGCGTTTTGTTATGCCTTTATTAAGCTTGATTTATCTAATAATCATTTATTCCTGAATTTCATATTGAATTTTTCGAGTATTATATCAATCATATATTGCAATCATATAACGTTTATCGTTATGCTTCACTGATATAGATGTATACTTAAGATAAGAAAGAATTATCCAATTTTGAATATTAGGCATAAGCCTTTATGAACCTACGCAAATTAATTATAATATTATCTTTTTTTTTAGCGACTATTGTGTTTGGCACTTTCAGTTATCATATTGTGGAGGAGATTCCCCTCTTTAATTCTTTGTATATGACCATAATTACTATTAGTACTGTAGGATTTTCTGAGGTTAAACCTCTTTCAATTTATGGTAGGATAATCACAATTGTTATAATCAGTACCGGTATAACTATTGGTGCATATGCTATTGGGTCGCTGTTTGGTATGCTCATTGAAGGAGAGTTGGCGAAAACCTTTGGGAGGAGAAAATTGGAAAAGGATATTAGAAAAATAAGGGATCACTATATAGTTTGCGGATTTGGCAGAATTGGGCATCTCATTTGTAAAGAGCTACACCAGCATAGTATTAAGTTTGTTGTAATAGAGAACAACCCATCTGCCATTGATCAATTGGAGGTTGAAAAATATCTATATATATCGATGGATGCCACTACTGAAGAGGCGCTTCTCAAGGCAGAAATTATGAAAGCAAAGGGGATTGTCCCCGCTGTTATGTCTGATGCTGATAATGTATTCATAACCTTGACTGCCAAAAGCTTGAGGCCAGACATCTTTATTTTATCCAGAGCCTCAGATGAGAAGAGTGAAATGAAATTGAAATGGGCAGGAGCGACTAAGGTCGTTACACCCCATCTTATCGGGGGTAAGAGAATGGCTCAAGCATTAATAAGACCAACGGTCGTTGATTTTATTGATATTGCTATGATGAATAATCATCTAGGTCTTATCATGGAAGAGGTCGTTGTAAATGAGGGTTCCAGACTGATTGGAAAAAATCTTATTGAAAACAATTTAAGAAAGGATTATGGTGTTATTATTGTTGCTATTAAAAAATATAATGGAGATATGATTTATAATCCCTTACCAGATGAGATACTTGAGGTGGGTGATATTTTTGTGGCAATCGGAAAGAAGGAGGATTTGATTAGGATGAATGAAATTCTATAAATAACATAATGGCAGGGCTATTCTTTTAAGAATATTAAGTAAAGCACTATGGATCGCTTTTATTGATTCGTCTTTCGAAAGATATATTTATCCATGAAGACTATATTATAGGGATAATTATATTATGTTTTACGTGAATTTAGCGTCTTTGTGATCTCTTTGTTAAACCTGTTCTGTTCTAAAGGGGTTGGTATCAATATATCAATAACATTCCTGTAAGCTTTTAAATCATCAGGGTTATCATTATATAATAAAACCGAGAGAACATTTTCATCTAATTCCTTTATCCTTGTGAAAAGCTCCAATCCATTAACTCCTGATTGATGATAATCTGTAATCAACAGATCACAATGCTCTTTGTGATAATGTGATATTGCCTCATCCAAAGTGTTACAGAAAAAGGTATTCCCAATATTATTAATTATTTCTTTTGATGCTACTGCCCCCCCTTCTTTTAGTATAATAGCATTCATATCTTTTAGATTATTTAAATCAGCAGTTGATTCTCCTTCTTTGCTAATAATCAATGATGATGGAATGATGGCTTTAATTGAATAAGAATTAGTGGACTCCTCTTCAATAATCTTGATGTTCATCCCCTGTGCACTATACCTCACATCAATATCTGGAAATTGAGGAGATATTGTATCAGTATTGTCAATTTCCATTTCATTGGCTTTTTCGACACTCATCGATAAAGAGAGTGCACCATTATTCCTTAGAGAAATAATTATAACTCCCTTATTATCAATAATGGATGAAACCTTAAAAATCATAGAGATAATAATTTCATTTAATTTTCTGATATCTCCCTTCACTCTGCTATTGGAGTAATATCTCTTTTCATATTTAATTGATTTTCCCTTTCCATTATTCTCGGTCATGAATTTTATCTTTGCAAAACTGATAGCCTCATCAATAATCTTCTTAAAGCTTCTAATTCTATGATCTTCGGAAAGATTCCCCTCTATTATAAAATTTTGTATTTTTTTTATCTGCTTTTCGCCTTCAAAAGCCTTTCTTTCTATTTCATCAAGTACATTTAGAGATGTATCCTTGCGTATTTCCATTTTTAATATCTGTATTCTCTTTGTAATTGAATAAATAATATCATTAAAATAGTGTAATAGCCCTATTGAGATATCACCGATAATTCGGGTTCTTTTCATGACTCTCAGTTTATTTTCCAATATTTTGACTTGTGTAAAATCTTCAAGTATAATCTCTATAGCAGAAATATCGTTGTTATCATCTGTTATTGGATAAAGAATAGCATTTACCCATTTTTCATCACCATTGGCAGTAGTTATTTTTAATTCTCCAATTCTGCTAAAAGAGATAACTCCATTAAGAATGTTTGTTATTGCCTTTCCCATTCTTTTGTTATCATAGGGCGATAAGGAGAGGAACAGTAAGTTTTCTTTTTTGTTTTTATCATTAAGATTTTTGCCCATTAGGGTTTCAAAAGTGGCACTCCCTTTGATTATTTCTCCAGAGGGATTGAACCTTACAATTGGGAATGGCGAGAATTCATACAATTTGGTATCAGATGAAGAATCCTTGAGTAAAGACGATGTAGTCTTATCAAATGAGAGTAGTCTGTCATCTACTATTTTCATGAAGGCCAGAATGGATGAGACATTTTCATTTTCGATCAATGGGTATAAGTGCATCTCAACAGGGAGCCTATATCCATTAGAAGAAATCATTATTGCGAAACATCGTCCATCCAAGCCTTTATTAACTCTAGAATAGGTAAGGGCTATTTTTTTTCTGTATTCAGGGTAGAATGGGTGGGATATATCCAGTCTGATATCGCTTTCGTCAGTTTCAAATAGTTGTTTGAAACTATTGTTTCGGTAAGACAATTCTCCATTGTTATCAATAATGCAGATAGGATGTTTTAATAAATCAAAAATATTATTATTAACTGAAGATGAAGTATTTGTATTCCTTTTCTTCATTATTATAATGTTAATATAATGTTCTGTAGTTTAAGAAGCTCTTTTTCCCTTTTTTTATCTCGATCATAGTGTTCTTTGTTTTCTCAACCCGACCTGAGTGATCAATATACTTGATAGTAAGTTCGTACATGCCAGCAGGAAGAAATATTCTTGAGAGTTGTAAATTGGATGGCAGTGTATGCCAACAGCGTAGATCAGGTTCTATTTGTGAAACAAGGGTTGCCCCTGCGCCGATGCCTGCTAAAGCGCCAATCAATCCAGCAAATCCACTTAACTTCTTGGACTGTTCAGCAAGCTTCTTTGCGGCAATGCCTGCTGCTACTGAGGTTGCAGCCTTTACGGCAATGCCTGCTGCTACCTTCATATACATTCGTTGATAGTCATCCTCCATATTTTTGATCGCAGTATTCTCGATATTCTCCAATTCATATGTCCTGCCAATATCTTTTTCATTAACGCTAATAACAAGATGATTGATTTTGTTTGATCTTTTCTTAAATATAGGTATGGGATGTTTCGCTATTTTCAGCGCTGCTAAAACACCTACAATAGTAACTCCAGCCTTTAAGGGCATTCCATTTAAAGATACAGTGATGCCATTTTTCATCGACCTATCTTTAAGCAGCGAACCTCTTGATACCTTTACTGCTCCTCTTCCAGCCTGAAAGAACATAATAAGCTCGCCCGCATCCTTGGGTAAATTATCCCTCTTCCCAAACTTCGTAACCCATTTTGTATAATCTTCCTTATCACCGAGTTGCTTGGAAAGTCTCTGCAAATCACGATACACTAATGAAAGTTTTGGGTATAGTGAATGGATTTGCTTATATTCTATATATGCATATTCTTTATCACCCTCATCGTTGTCAATATCAGCAGTAATCTCGAAGGTGATGGCAGTTAGATATTTCGCCATAATGTTCTGCTTATATTTTTTGCCAACTGAAACATTTATATCTCTTAGAAGATCGTTTACCTTCTTGAACTCAACCCGCGCCTCATCAACCTTTTGAAGCATGATAAAGTTTATCCCAAGATACATATGAATGAGAACCCTCTCAAAGTCCTCGCCTTTGTAGTTGGTTTTAGTCTCATTGAGCAATAAGGCTGCTGCCTGCTTTCGAATGCTTGTTGTAATTGTCTCGGATAGTTTTGCAGCCTCCAATAACACTTTATTACTGTTTTCATAATCCCCAGATGCATGAAGCATCATTCCACATTCCATCATAAGTATAAGCTGATCTCTGCTTTTTTTATTAACAAGTGGTAGTAGCTTTTTAGCAGCTTTTTTATAATTGCCTCGATAGAAGGTCCTCTCCGAATCTTTAATTATCTGGTTGTAGTTTGTTGTGCAAGCTACTTGGTTAAAGATAATAAAGGCGGAGGACAGAATCAGGATAAGTCTTTTCATTATCGATTCCTCAAAATTGATTAGTTAGAAAGAAATTCTATTTTTTTTGGAGGCTTTAAGGAATTGCTGTTGATCCTGCCATTCGACAATATTTGTCTTCAGATTTACTAATTTAAGGGTTACAACAAGATACTGTAACCTTTTGCCCCCAACTGTTCTAACATTATCTCGTATATCACCAGTAAGGTAGAGGTTAGGAGACTTCAACATTCCTGCTGGAATGGCGCTATCTGGATCTATCAGTCCTGTCATACCCATTTCCATCTGCTTTATCGATTCCTGAGTCAATGACTGATCTATAAATTTAATCCTTTTTTTAATAAGATTAGTTGATATCTCGTCGGATACCATTTTAGTGTCAATATGTTCAGAAGTCTTATTCCTGAACCTCTTCACCTCAATAAAGGCAGCCTTTCCCCATTCGTTTTTGAGGAAATCATGCATTGAACCCACCATCTTGCTGACAGTTATTTTAATCTCTTTGGGACCCCATTCCATTGAACCCTTATCCTTGCTTGCATCCCTGTATTGAACACCACTACAACCTGAAATGACTAATAATACTAAACTTATCACTGAAGCCTTTCTCATACAATCTCCTCCATATTATTACAATT